>NZ_KB891578.1 GCF_000373485.1 Dasania marina DSM 21967 | reverse complement strand
CGGTGATCTCAAGCGGTCGCTGCAACACAAGTATTAAATCTAGCAGCAGGTGTTTCGTATTCCAATGTTTTTCTCGGCCTTTCGTTGAGTCGTCGAGCTATCCCATTTAACTTTGCTTGGGAGTGATCAGACAGGTTTGTTCCTTTTGGAAGATACTGCCGCAATAACCGGTTAGTATTTTCATTAGAGCCTCGCTGCCACGGTGACTGAGGGTCACAAAAGTAGACCTTAATATCTGTCGCTAGCGTAAATCTCTTGTGAGCGGACAGCTCACTACCGCGATCCCATGTCAGAGATTTATAGAGTTCGTTGGGTAACTTTTTTGATTGTTTGATTAACGCTGTAACTACAGTGGCTGTCTTTCTGTCTGCTACTTTCACGAGCATGACGTATCGCGAATGCCGCTCAACTAGCGTCGCTATATAGCTGTTGTGGGTACCTGCAATTAAATCGCCCTCCCAGTGACCAGGTACCGCTCTATCTTCAACGGATGCGGGTCTCTCACTAATGGTAATGGCATCTACGATCTTTCCCCGCCCTACGCCTTTAAGACTAGAATACTTTGATCTACGCTTAACACGTTGTGATCGCAGGCACTGAATAAGCTCTTTTTTTAAGGCTCCTCGCGCTTGTATATAAAGCGTTTTATAAATAGTTTCGTGTGACACGTAAAAGTTCTCACCTGCCGAATATTCTCTCTTCAACCAACCTGATATTTGTTGAGGAGACCATCCAGCTTTAAGTTTTCGAGCGACGATCATACTAAGCGATTGATTACATAGCAGCTTACATCGCTTTGGCCGCTTGGCTCTCTCCCATGCGACTTTATCTGCTCGGCTAGCCCGATAGAGGTCGTATCCTCCGTTACGATTAATTTCACGACTAATTGTAGACGGAGCGCGACAAAGCCCACTCGCTATCTCTCTAATTGATTCATCAGTCGCTATGCCTCTGGATATTTCCTCTCGCTCGGATAACGACAAACAACGGCTCGACCTTTTTCGGACTGGAGGTCGTATGCCACCGGTTTCAGCGATGATGTGCTCAATTGATGAGTGATACCTATCAAATAGCCGAGCTATATCGGCTAGTGAGTCACCTTGTTGGTAGCGATCCCACATTAACTCTCTCTGCTCGGCGGTATAATATATTCGTTTTCTTCGTTTCATAGCGACGCTCTCCTTAATTAAAGAATAGCGTTGCAATGACCAATTGAAACCACAACCCTTAACAGCCGTTAAGCCTTAGTTGAGATAAATAGTATTGACTGAAGGTTTTTTATTTATTCTGACGCAGACATGCGTACTCGCAGTAAAATAACCGATATTCGAATATCATTCAGTGGCTAAAAAAACAGGTAACATGCAATGGCCAATGCTGATACAGTGGTAATCCTTCTCCTGACCTGAGAAAAGCAGGGTTCGCTGGAGAAAGCATACGAAGAAATTGGTGACACTATCAACAATCGCGTCAAGGTTTTCCTTTTTATTAAGGACAATTTCTTCTGAATCTTATAGACCTTCATTTCAAAACAATCTATTCAGTTAATTAATATGGCCGACGACTCTAAAAACACCTTACGGCGTGGTCTGGAAAATATCCACGATCCATTTTCCAGCTTCATTCGCGCCCAAACCACCTCTAGCCTGTTTCTTCTCATCGCTACAATCACTGCCCTTTGGTGGGCAAACTCAGATTATTCTTCTACCTACCAAAATCTGATACATACACCGATCGGATTTTTTATGGGCGAGTTTGAGTTAAGAGCGTCACTCAAACACATTATTAATGATGGTTTAATGGTGATATTTTTCTTCCTGCTCGGCCTTGAGATCAAGCGGGAAGTGTTAGCCGGCGACCTCGCTCGCCCTGAACATCGAAGCATGTTAATTTTTTGTGCCGCCGGGGGAATGGTTTTTCCGGCGTTGCTTTATTCTTTGTTCAACTGGTCACTTGATTCACAAAATGGATGGGGTATACCTATGGCAACCGATACCGCGTTTGCACTAGGCGCCCTTACCCTTGTGAGAAAACATATTCCTGTAAGCTTGCTAGCGTTCATCGTCGGCCTCGCTATTGTTGACGATCTTGGTGCGATACTGGTTATTGCCGTATTTTACACGCAGGAAATATCGGTAATGCACCTATCAAGTGCATTTGCTCTTATTGCGTTATTGGCAGTAGCCAACTACGCAGGTGTTCGCCAGACACTCTTTTATATTATCATTGGCTTTGTGGCGTGGTGGGCAATGCTTAAGTCCGGCGTTCACCCCACAGTTGCCGGTGTTGCTATTGCCTTGACGGTACCAGCAAGACCCAAGTTAACGTCAGGAAAATTGCTCGGTAAAGCAAAATCGACAATTAACGCAATGCAGGAAAAAACAAAAGATGTAGACGTTCTTGGTAGCAAGCGAGATCACGAACAAGTACTAGAGCTTCGCGATTTTGCGGAACGCGCCAGTACGCCCTTGCGTCGCTGGGAAGATGCACTGAGCTTACCCGTTGCATTATTTATCTTACCCTTGTTTGCTTTGACCAATGCTGGCGTAGTCTTTAGCTTAGGTTCATTTATCGAAAGCCTCCAGCATCCTACTGGATTAGGCATTATTACTGGCCTCGTCATTGGAAAATTTATTGGTATTTCCGGTGCTTGCTGGCTGGGGCTACGCTACAAAATTGGCCGCTTACCTGATGGGGTTAATTTTGAGCATGTCATCGGTGTTTCGCTAATAGCGGGGATAGGCTTCACCATGTCCACTTTTATCGCCGCACTGGGTTTTGATACGAACCCCGAACTTCTTCATAACGCAAAGACATCGATACTAGTCGCCTCAGTTCTTTCCGGTATCCTTGGCGTATTATATCTTCTGATTATTTCTAAAAAAAATAGTGAAAAACACGGAGCCTGATACGAATGACACTTACTTAAGCAAAAAGTTTGCGTCATACCCAAAGCACTCGCTACGCTCACGGGGCAGGCTCTACCCAAAGCACTCGCTACGCTCACGGGGCAGACTCTACCCAAAGCACTCGCTTTGCTCACGGGGCAGCCCCTTCCTACCTACTGCCGGAATCCAACTGTTAAATATGGATATCGGCTTTCGCCGGCATGACAAGCTAGTGAAGAAATATGGCTTAAGCAAGCGTCATTCGAGCCTGACACCGACAAACTATAAGAACGGTGCGAATTAGTTGAAACGTTAAACGTTTGCCAATGGCACAAATAAGACTTAAGTCCGCCCTGCTTTTTCTCTAGCGCCAATAATTGGCGTGAAGTGTAAATCTAAATGAGGAAGTGTAATGAATAGACTAATAATAATTAGTTTAATTTGACTGATTCTTTCAGGTTAGCCCAGCACTAAATACACTTAATAAAAAAATAAAAAGGCCGGTAGCATTTCAATAATGCCCCGGCCTTTTTAGTCGTACATTTTTTAATCGTACCCTTTTTTAGTTTTACTCTTTGTAGGGCATAGCACCCAAGTAATCTTTTTTACCCACTTCTACACCATTGTGGCGCAATATGGCGTAGGCCGTGGTGATGTGAAAGTAGATATTGGGTACGGCGTGCTGTAGGGCAAACTCTTTACCAGTAAGGTATTTACCCTTCCAGCGCGGCTGCGATATTTTTTCGCTTTCGGCAGTGGCAAAATCAGCCTCGGTAAAGCCGCCTATATAAGCCAATACCGATTGTATACGCGCCTGTAATTCGGCAAGTGTTGTTTCGGTATCTTCGTGCTTGGGCGCGCTATCAACGTTGCCCGTTAACCTAGCCACGCCTACTTTCGCCGTATCGCAGGCAATTTGTATTTGCCGTGTTAAGTTAAACTGATCAACCGCTAAGCGTGAGTTGAGTAAAACCTCAACGTCTACTTTTTTTAGCTCTGCATAGCCTTCTGCTTTTTCAAGTATGACGCTAAGGTTATTCAGCATTTTGCTAAATTGTATTACTGTTAAATCGTAAAGCATGGGTGTTACCTCTTTTATCATTAATCTATAGGGTTAGTAACTAGGCAGCTGCCTCGAAAAGAGCACCTAGTGATAACTGATATGAATAGCCTACATACTGCCTATACGCAGATGCTCACTAGTGTAATCGATTATGTGGCTGCTATAGCTTTATTTTTTCAGGTCTGTTTTTTTGGATCTATTTTTTGGGTCTATCTTTTCGGGTCTAGGCTCAAGTCGGTAACGGTGATATCCGTTTTAGCGGTGGCTATACAAGGCAGGATAAAGCCGGCGGCTATATCCTTTTGCCCCTTTTGCCACAGGGCTGTGAGGGTGCTGTGGGGACGCGGTGGCCGTAGTCAATTTGTCCCGCACTTAATTTACAGCGGCAAACGCCACAGGCACCGTTGCGGCAAGCTTTGCGTAAAGGCAGGGGCAGTTCGTATAACTGCTCTAATAGTGAGCTACCCGCCCTGCCCTGCAAGCTAAACCGCTGTTGTTGGTGATTAACCGTGATGGTTGGCATAGCTTTATATGCTTGCCTGTATGTTTGCCTGTGTAGTCATTGTGCTTATAGCTGTTGTTTAAATTCCGTTAAAAACTGCTGTAGGGCTTGTTGGTTTTTACGGCCCAAGCGCCAGATGAGTTTATCCAGGTCACTGCGCTTTTCTAGCGCTTCATCTTTATAGCGGTAAAACACATGGGGCTGCACTAACTCGGCCTGTAGCGGTGCGGGCTCTAAGGTAATAATGCGATTGATACTCTTCATCAGTCGGTCAGAGAATAGCTCTGGCCTGCCTAGCTCGCCATAGGCTTTATCTAATAGCGGCTGCCAATAACGGTAGTACCTAGCCGCTAATTGCGGGTCCATGGCAGTAACTGCCGTTACCAGAGCATCGGCGCGGCTGTTATTGGTTGCACTGCTACGCAAGCCGTCATTGGTTTTTTCTACGGTGAACTTGCCTAGTGGGTAATCTAGCGCGGGGTACTTTCTAGGGAAGCTACCGTCGGCCATCATATCCACCGTTGCCACCCATTTGCGCACTTGCTGCTCGGGTAATAACCAGTCTTTTAACGATGGCGCTATAGACTCTGTTAGCGCTTTCACATCGTCGTCACTGCTATCCAAATCTGCAGGTGGCGGTAATAAGTCGGCATTGGGATCTGGCGCGGGGGCTGCTATTGGCGCGATCAGCTCGGGCTCTTCACGCATTATCGGGCCGGGGGCGGGTTCATCCGCAGGGGGGGTTATTGCTTGCGGGCTAACCTGGTCAAGCTCAGCACTTTGCTGTAACTGCCAATAACTAAGCGCCGCCACTAGGGCGACAACAACCAGCACCAAACTAATCAGTAAAGACTTCTTCATACTGCCCCTCAAATATTAATTAACCCACATAGAACCACTAAGACAAACTAAGACGGCTATAAGTTCACTTAGCCAAACGTCATTCACCTTAGTGCATTTACCTTGGCAGCACTAGCGTATTAGCTAGCGACCTTAGCCCGCTATTCATAACAGCGCCTCCGGCAACATCCACACAGGGTTTTAGTAGCCTAGGCTGAGTATCTGCGGCCATTACAACTTGTCAGCCATAGCTGTTTAAAAACGATAGTCGCAACAAGCCCCGCTCAAGGGGGTTAGTGGTAGATTGCAGCAAAAAAGCATTGACTTAACACAGACGCAGTTATAAAGTTTCAGAAATTTCTGAAACTTTATAACTTAATAGGTAAGCCCCCCATGCAAATGACCTCGAAACTAGAAAGCTTTGTGATGCACTGCGGGGAAATGGGCAGCCGCTGGGGCTTTAACCGCACCATAGGCCAAATGTACGGCCTGATGATTATTGTCGAGCAGCCGCTATGTGCGACTGAGTTGTCTGAAACCCTAAACGTCTCCCGCGGCAATGTCAGCATGGGCATTAAAGAGCTGCAATCCTGGCGTTTGGTGCAGGTGCACCACATACCCGGCGACCGCAAAGACTACTACGGCCCCGCCGGCAGTATTTGGGAAATGGCCCAGCGGGTGTTTGACGAGCGCCGCAAGCGCGAGATGGACCCCACCCTATCGCTATTGCGGGCCACCATTTTAGATGAGCCTGCCAATGCCCAAGAGGTGTATGCGCAGGACAAGATGCATGAAATTCACGACTTGCTAGAAACTATCACCCACTGGGCAGCCGAACTGCAAAGCATGAGCCCAGAAAAACTCAACACCCTGATGAAGTTAGGGGCAGGCGTGAGCAAGGTATTAGATATGAAAGCCAAGTTGTTAAGCGACTCCAGTCGCAAGTAACACCATTGAGTCAGCCTATTTTTTTTCGCCACCGCCGGTGGCATTGTGTCTTGTTATTATGAGCGGAGTTAGCCATGTTAGATACGATCTTATTGTCGCGAATCCAATTCGCTACCAATATGAGTTTTCATATTTTATTCCCCACTATCACCATTGCCCTGTGCTGGTTTTTGCTATTTTTTAAAATACGCTATGACCAAACCGGCGACCCGGTGTGGATGCGCGCCTATCGTTTTTGGGTAAAAATATTCGCACTCACGTTCGCCCTAGGTGTAGTGAGCGGTATTACCATGTCGTTTCAGTTTGGCACTAACTGGCCAGGTTTTATGGAAAAAGCAGGCAATATTGCCGGCCCCCTGCTGGGCTACGAAGTATTAACCGCTTTCTTTTTAGAGGCTACTTTTTTAGGCATTATGCTGTTTGGTATTAAACGCGTGCCGCCTAAAATTCACACCTTAGCGACGGCCATAGTCGCGCTGGGTACAACGCTATCAGCATTTTGGATATTATCGCTAGACTCTTGGATGCAAACGCCCACAGGCTTTGAGCTGCGCGATGGCGTGGTTTTTCCTACCGATTGGGTCGCGGTTATTTTTAACCCATCGTTCCCCTATCGCTTTAGCCATATGTTAATAGCATCAGCACTTACGGCATCCTTTTTGGTGGCAGGCATTAGTGCTTATCGCATACTGCGGGGCGATACTAAGCGCGCACCCAAGCTAACCTTAAAAGTTAGTTTAACTGCTGCAATGATTTTATCTCCCTTGCAACTCTTTGTGGGGGATATTCACGGCCTCAACACACTAGAGCATCAGCCACAAAAAATTGCAGCTATGGAAGGCGTGTGGGAGACCGAAAAAGGTGCACCTTTATTGCTGTTTGCCATCCCCGACGAAAAAGAAAGACGCAACCACTATGAAATTTCTATCCCTAATATGGCCAGCTTTATTTTAACCCACGATATAAACGGTGAAATTAAAGGGCTGAATGATTTTGCAGGTAAACATCCGCCGGTAGCGCCCGTGTTTTTTGCTTTTAGGGTAATGGTAGGCCTAGGAATGTTGATGATAGCGGTAGCTTGGGCGGCTCGCATACAGCTGTTTAGAAAAAACTGCCTGCCACCCTGGCTGTTAAAAACCTTAGTTGCGATGAGTTTTTCCGGCTGGGTTGCCACCCTTGCGGGCTGGTATGTTACCGAAATAGGCAGGCAGCCTTATTTGGTGTCGGGGGTATTAACCACCGCCGAAGCAGCCACCGATATTGCCCCAGAAAACGTCGCAATTTCACTGGCTATGTACATTATTGTGTATGGTTTTTTATTGGTCGCTTACCTACATACTATTTTTGTTATGGCCCGTCGCGCGATCGAGATAGAAGAAATTAGCGAGCAAGAACAGGCGGCTTTTAGCCAAAAAAATCAGGAGCCTTTACATGTTTGATCAACACACGCTGGCAATTATTTTTGTTAGCCTAATGGGGCTAGCCACTTTAATGTACGCCATACTCGATGGTTATGATTTGGGGGTAGGTATTTTGCTACCGCTAAATCACCAAGAGCATAGCGACACCATGATTGCGTCCATAGGCCCCTTCTGGGACGCCAACGAAACCTGGTTGGTTTTGGCTATAGGCTTATTGCTTATCGCCTTCCCCACCGCCCACAGCATGATTTTAAAAGCCTTGTATTTGCCTGCGGCGGTGATGCTAATCGGTTTGATTTTACGCGGCGTAGCCTTCGACTTTAGAGCTAAGGCCAGCTTCAGCCACAAGCCCAGCTGGGATAAAGCCTTTAAGGGCGGCTCGCTGCTGGCCTCATTAGCGCAGGGCTATATGCTGGGCATGTATGTCAACGGTTTTGATCATTCACTGCACGGCTACCTGTTTGCCATACTCAGTGCCCTAGGGGTAAGCGCGGCCTATTGTTTTATAGGCTCAGCCTGGTTGATTATGAAAACCGAAGGGGAGCTACAGCGCAAAGCCATATCTCAGTGCCAGCACACCCTAAGCATCGCTTTTATAGGTATTATACTGGCGTCACTGTTTAACTTATTACTGTACCCTTCGGTGTACGATAAATGGTTTGAAATGCCCTATGCCCTACTATTACTGCCTATACCGGTGCTTTGTGTCGCGCTGTTTATTAGCTGTTACTTGATGTTAAAACGCATGGCTTTACACCAGGGTAAACGCCAAAGCCTGCCGTTTATTATGTGCGTATTGATTTTTAGTTTAAGCTTTTTTGGTTTGGGCTTTAGCTTCTTCCCCGACATAGTACCGGGCCAGTTAACCATTTGGCAGGCGGTAGCGGCTAAGGAATCGCTAAACTTTGTATTTTGGGGAGCCATAGTGGTGGTGCCCACTATTCTGGCTTATACCCTATATTCTTATCGTGTTTTTTGGGGCAAGGTTGAAGGCTTACGCTATTACTAAGCTCTGTTAAAAATACTTTTTCTAAGCAACATAAAAAAAGGCAAGCCGTGTAAAAACGACTTGCCTTTTTTGTTAGTGCTACTTTATGTGAGCACTCTGCTTTATAGCAACGCGATTATGCGCCGACGGCCTTAAGCTGTTTTGCTTTTAGCTCATCCACTTTCACAACAGCTTCAGAAATAACACGGTATAAGATATCAACCATTTCGCGTATTTCATCAGGGCCAGCCGTTAATGGTGGTGACAATTGTACTACAGGCTCACCGCGGTCATCAGTTCTACACATTAGACCTTCTTCATAAAGACGTGGTGACAAAAACTTAAACAAAATGGCTTCTGATTCTTCTTCAGTAAACATTTGTTTAGTGGCTTTATCTTTAACCAACTCTATACCGTAGAAGTAACCTGCACCGCGCACTTCACCTACTATAGGTAACTCAGTTAGCCTACTCAGCTCAGACTTAAATAGCGCTTCGTTGTTGCGTACGTTTTCTAGAATATTTTCTTTTTCAAAAGCATCTAGCGTAGCCAAGGCTGCCGCACAGGCAACGGGGTGCCCACCAAAAGTAGAACCGTGTAAGAAAATCTTATCGTCGTCTAAGAACGGCTCCATTAAAAAGTCTCTAGTAATCATCGCACCCATGGGTACGAAACCGCTAGTAATACCTTTAGCACAGGTGATAATGTCAGGCTGGTAATCAAAACGCTCACAACCAAACATATAACCTAAACGACCAAAGGCACAAATAACTTCATCAGAAACTAATAACACGCCGTATTTATCACAGATTTCACGTATACGCTTAAAGTAACCTTCAGGCGGTAACAAACAACCACCTACGTTTTGTATGGGCTCAAGAAATACGGCAGCTACTGTATCGGGGCCTTCAAATTCTATGGCGCGCTCTATATCTAGCGCACACTCTTCGGCAAACTCTTCCGCGTTATCGCAGTTTACTGCGTGGCGGCTGCGGTATAAGCCGGTGTTTTCTACGTGACGGGCACCGGGTACTAAAGGCTCGAATACACCTTTAATAGATGCGCCACCATTAATAGACAAAGCACCAAAGCTAGTACCGTGGTAAGCCAAGTTACGGGCGATTACTTTATAACGACCTGGCTGGCCTATCTCTGAGAAATATTGACGGGCTAATTTCCAAGCAGCTTCTACTGCTTCGCCACCGCCACTGGTGAAAAATACGCGATTCAAATCACCGGGAGCATAGTCAGCTATACGCTTTGCCAACTCTATAGCGCCGGGGTGGGCGTAACTCCATATAGGAAAGAAACCTAGCTTTTCAGTTTGATCAGCAATGGCCTTGGCTATATCTTTACGGCCGTGACCTAATTGCGAAGTAAATAAACCGGCTAAGCCATCGATGTATCTTTTACCGTTGCTGTCATAGACATAGCAGCCTTCACCATGGGTAATAATCGGAACATCATGATTTTTATACGTTCCCATACGGGTAAAATGCATCCATAAATGGTCTTTAGCATCTTGTTGCATTTGTTTCGTATCCATATCTTTACCTTAATAATATTACGAAGAAATCCATGAACTCATACTCGCTTACCTGCGCAGCAAGTTTATAAACCTAGCATAGCTGGTTATTAACATCTGGCTAAAAAGCGTTGCTGGCGATCTTCAAAAAAATCGCATGGACCTTTATCTAAGAGTGCTCAGTATACCCAGACCAAAGTCTTTTAATATACCCAAGCTAGGGCATAACCTAGGCCATTCACTCTATAAAAAGGCCGAAAAAACGACTAAAACCCCTAGTTAAGCCCCTGAAATCAAAGAGCTTTCTCAAGTCCATCCGGAATCAATTATTTTTAATGATGTGCTAGTAAATGCCACGCGCTATAACCCAAACAGGGCATATACCGAAACAATGTAAGATTGACTTTAAAAACCTGGCAGCGTAAATTGTTGGCTTCTAAATGAGACCAATCATGCGATGCCTTACATTCTTAGCCATTAATAGCACTCTTTATAGCAATCTGTTTTTTATTAGGACCCCCGTCCTATGAGCGCCCAGCCATCCCTCGCTAACTCGGCACTAGAGGCATGGAACATACAACTGGCCGCCGCCATAGCAGAGTTAACCACTGATAATTATTTTCCGGAGCTGTTAAAGCAGCTATCCCAGTCTATCGCTATAGATTATCCGCAGGTTTGGCTTTATAGGTGCGACCTCCCCCCTAAAGCGCTGTATTTTCAAATCAACGAAAAAGAACGACGCGCGCAAATAGACAACTATATCGATGGCTCTTACCAGCTAGACCCTTTTTACTTAGCCGCGCTCAACAACCAGCAGCCTGAAGGGCTGTACCGCATGACCGAGCTAAGCGTTAGAGGTTTTCAGCAAAGCGACTATTACCGCAGCTATTACGCCCAGTGCGATACCGCTGATGAAATCGCTTTTATGATAGATTTAGACGAAGGCACATCACTGCAAATCTCATTAATGCGCAACCAAGGCTCACCTCGCTTTAGCGACGAGGAGCTAGACTTTTTTCGCGCCATAGAGCCCACTATCAGAGAGCTGGCATTGCTACACGCCAAGCTGACTAACCTAGCCGAACGCGCGGTAGATGAAAGTTATGTCGCCCCTGGCTTTGAAAAAAATATTAATCAGGCTTTTGATCTTTTTGGCCGCTCACTACTCACCGGGCGCGAAAAAGACGTGCTGGGCCTTACCCTACAGGGCTGCAGCACCGATGTGGCCGCTGAAAAGCTCCATATTTCTATAGAAACCCTGCGCCGTCACCGCAAGCATATTTATAAAAAACTCGATGTTAATTCGCAGGCCGAGCTGTTCTCGCTATTTTTTAACTCACTTAGCTGCTTTGAGAGCGCTCCCACCCAAGACCCTTTGGCCATGTATATGGGCACTGAAGATAAAAGCAGCTAGGCTATAGCGCTGCCCCCACTTATGCCTGCTAGCGTTTAGCCCCTAGCCTTATAATCAAGCTTATGAAAGACGCGCGAAAACAGCTATGCGCTTACTACAGGCAACTCCGCCACTACCTAAGCAGCAAACCTCGAGAACTGCTGATAGTGGCTTTTATCTTGGTCTTTATCGCGGTATTGCTGCTGAAGCAACAAACCCCATACATCGCCATCGCGTTGGATAAAATCAGCAGCCAGCAGATATACATACATCACGGTGACCACCGCGGCAATGACAGCACTTACCTAATAGTAAAAGTACCCAAAGCTCTGCTAAAGCCAGCCAACAACGGGGCTAACAAGAAACAACCCGACAAGAGTCCACTGGTGTCAGATCCACCCGCTAGGGCGCAACCTCACCCCGAGTACCGCGTGCTGGCACTGCAATACCGCCACGGCTACTACTTGCTGCCCTCAAATCAATGGTGGCGCTATGATGTGCCCTGCATACATATACGCTACACGCCGCATAACTTTTATTATCAGCAGCAGCTAGTACGCGGGGGCTTTAGTTGTGATTATTCGGCCTCAGAGTCTTGGGCCAATAAACTGGTTTACAACCTACAAGGCGAGAGCATTAGCCCTTATTTGGCCAACCTCTACACGCCACTGTTTCATATCAAGGATGGGGAGCTACGCATAGGCAGCATCAGCTCAGACTGAGGGCGGCTTATCCTCACACTTCGCTTGCTCGGCCGCATCCTGCCCGGGCGCTTCGGGGGCCAGCAACTTAGTATCATCTTCAGGCGCCGTTACCGTCAACAAAGCATCGTCATTACTTTTAAACGCGCTGGGTAAAACCTCTATACCATAGCGCCTACCAAAGGCGCATAGCATGGGTAGTGTCACCACGCTACCTGGTGTCATGGCCAACAACAGCAACGCGGCGATTTTATGTACGTCTTTTAATTGCTCTATGGCTGCGCGAATTTCTTGCTCATCAGGCTTGCGGCCATTGGGCAGCTTTTGGGTGAGGGCATCAAAAAACGTGCGCACCATGACTTTGGTTTCCACACGTTCTTTGCTTAACCCCACCATAACGCGGTCAAGGACTTTGCTATAGCGGTCAAATTTTAAAGCCATATATTACACTTAATAAGTTGCAGCACTTTTTGCCTGATTCCATGGCATTCGTGACATCAGTATACCCATAGCACAGGTATTAGTGATACCCGCAAATACTAAGTCTGCGCAAAGCCAATAAAGCGAGGGGTTTACTACATAGCCCAACACCAAGCAACTGCCTGACGTTATACCCATCTGCCGTTCTATAGAGATAATATTATCTCTCACTAAGAAATAACTAAATTAGCAAGATCTACTATAAATAGGCTCAAAAAAACCTGTAATAACGGATGCGGTCAAGAAGTAAAGATTAAACACCAGGCGTGATCAGAAAACGATCAAAACTAAAACCTTTTCTTTGCATAAAACGTATACGCTTGGCTTTTTCTTTATTGTCAGAAAGGGTTCGCCTTGGTATTTGCGCTCAGACAGCGCTTGGGAGAGAGCGTACCACTCCTCTTCTACCGCCTCTAATGCTAGCGCTATCAGCTCGACATTTACGCCTTTTTGTTTCGGCTGTTGCCGCACCACCATAGGGCCTTTACCGCTGTTTTTCTTGCTATTAATAAACCCTTCCACAAAGCGTTCATCGTTTTGCAGGGCTTACTCGCGTAGGGTTTACAGCTGATTATCAATAAGGGCTGGGGGATAATGTACAGATTTATCGAATTTGTTGCTTAACTTACTGAAAAATTCTTGGTAACCGTATTCACGCCTAGCCAACAGATTCATAGCAGCTATGCGTATATCACGAGTGGGGTTTTCGGTTTTTTAACTATTTTTTGTGGCTTTTTTCCGAGGAGTTTTCCAGCTCTAGCTCGCGTGCTGTGTCATCACTATGATGATAATTTTCCATAACAGCACGTCCGCTAGTTAGCCAACTAAGGAGGCTTATTCAACCGCCACAGCTTCTTCTGTTGTTACTGCCGGCTACTGGCTACCTCTGCTTTTTCAGTATTAGAGATAGGCACTATTAACAGCTCATCGCGAATCTGCTTTTCAATTTCAGCAGCCATCTCTGGGTTATCACTTAAAAAGCGCGCTGCATTGGCTTTACCTTGACCAATCTTGTTGCCTTTATAGGCATACCAAGCGTCAGAATTATCAACCAAATTAATCTTAACACCCAAGTCTATTACTTCACCCATATGGTATATGCCTTTGCCATAATGGATTTGAAATTCCGCTTGTTTAAAGGGAGACGATACGTTGCTTTTCACCAGCTTAACGCGGGTTTCGTTGCCTATCACTTCTACGCCGTCTTTAACCGCACCGATGCGGCGCGTATCTAAACGTACTGAAGAATAAAACTTCAAGGCATTACCACCAGTGGTGGTTTCAGCTACCCCCCACCATACCTATTTTGTTACTACCGAAGATCTACCCTTGACTGATAAAAAACAGAGCATCAACGCCGCATTAGTGCTGATGAATTTCCGTCAGTAACACTGGCCCAACGCAATCTCAAAAAAAGTTGAATCTAAAATAAACTACATAGCTTATCTGAGTCGCCCATCATGATTATTGAATTGGAAGCAAATAGCTTGGCTAAAAAATGTCTTTCAAATCTGCAGGGGTAAACCAGACAGGATAAGCAAAGCAGTTTTACAGGTTCAAGACATTTCGTCCTGAACCTGTAAACAAACCTACGCTTCAGCGGAAACGGATTCCATATATTTCTTTGCCGCATCGGCTTGCATAAACCATGGAAAATAGTCATGCGGTGTATCAAATGCATTGGCTATTTTTTTTGCCGTTTCATTGTGGGTATTAGCAAAACCTAACAAGGCCTGTACGTGCGGCGCTGGTGGAAGCAGCATACCGTTAGTCCACTCAACCACGTATTTAGCTATCGACCAAAACGCTTCAAACGTCTCACCCATCCACAGCTCATCGAAGGGCTGATCTTCTCGTGCGAGAATAGCGTCCAAATACACTTTTGCCGCTTTACTGGCATTATTTGAACCCTGCCCGGTGATCGGGTCATTCAAACATACCGCGTCACCAATGCCCATGATTTTTGCGCCCGATGGCAGCGTGCCAATCACGTGCTTGATCGTCGGAGGGAATCGGCCCGCAAGACGACCATTGTCGTCTGTCATCTCTATATCTTTGCAACGGTGTGCCTGCGCAGGCACGAACTTTTCAACTAATTGCTTACTAAGCGCAAGGTGTTGCTCAGGTGAATCTACGCCCTTCCAACAATCCATTTCCCCACCCGGAATACCTTCAAAAACCATGATGTGACAAGGGCCGGTGAATGTTAACGCAGGAAAAACAAAATACTCACCAACGCCAGGGATTACATTAAAGGCAACCGTACTGTATTCCTCTTCGAGTGGCATGTTATTCACATAAGTTAAACCCAGTGCTCGCATTGGCTTGTCAAAAGCACTGCGTTCTGAGTCGCGCTTAAATAACTGCCCCACCTCTCCTTTACCTGATGCAACCAACACAAGATCGGCCTCTGTTGCGTATTGCTCCAACTCTTCAATGCCTGCATCACAGATATCGAGCTTGCCACCTAAACTTTCAAACTCTTGCATCCAGCGAGGCATTTTCACGCGCTGATCAACAGACTGAGCCGACTGCTCCAATTTCCCCTTCCAGTTGATCACTTGATTACCATCCGGACCATTCATTGCAAATCCAATACCCTCTATGGCTGGACATTCATCATCCCAATAATTCAGCCCCAGTGCTTTTTCGTAAGAGCATGAGGTTCCAAACATGCACTGACTAGATAGAATTCTGCCGCTTGCAACTTCATTGGCTGTTTTATTAGTAACAATACGTACCTGATAGCCCTGTTTTAACAAGCCTATTCCAAGCTGAAGCCCCGACTGGCCCGCGCCAATAATTGTAATGTTTCGCATACATTTACCCTTCTTATTCTGTCTTGGGAATATCGCTCAGAAGACTCTGAATTGGTTACTAAGCTCGACTAGTTAAAGAGTAACAATTGAAAGACAGAACAGACAATTCACTAGCCGCAATGGTTATGCAAATACCGCAGCTTAGTCATAGTAGGTAGGGTGAACGATTATCGGGGGAAAAGTTACAGCGATTTTTTTACCGTTTGCGAAGGCGTTTCACCATAAGCACTTTTGTAAATAGCCGCGAACCTCCCCAGCTGGCTAACACCAAGCTGGGTTAATATATCCGTGACTGTATCATCGCATTTAGCGGCCATAAGACACTGATGGGCCTGCTCAAGGCGGAATTTCTGCAATCGTTTCATCGGCGTGACGCCACGGAAACGTTTGAACGCATCAAATAGTGACCGTGCGCTAACACCACAGACCTCGACCAAATCAACAATATTTATTGGCACGCTAAGGTTCTCAAGCATAAAAGCTTCAGCCTGTTTAACATGCTTTGGGGCGATCGTGTGTTGGCTAACTTCCAGCAAAGAAGAATAATTATGGGGTAAGGCATGCAAAAGATTGGCAACAATAGTTTTTTCGATATTTTTCTTTTCTGCCGTACCTAGATAGGAAAAAGAACCTTCATCTATATCAGAGACCATGCATTTTATATAACGCCACCATGAATCCATGCGCCGGTTATCGCTTAAAGATATAAGCGGATCAAAAACTAACGGCTTAGTTATATTACATCGAGAAAGACGACCTAAGGCCTGCTCAATAGAGGATCTTTTTATTTGAACCATCAATTGCTGGCAACCTTCGTTCCATACCATCGATGTTTTTTCAGAAGGATTAATCACCGTCGCCACCTCACTGTGACTCAGCACTTCCTGACCGCAGGTATGCACTGTAGCGGTACTGTTATTCAGAGGGAGCTGTAAGAGATAGAAATCATCAAGAAACCCTGGATTAATAATCACCTTCGAAGAATAAGTCATATAATTGATAGAAAGATCATCAATTGGGACATAATTATGAATAGCGAAAAAAGGATCGTTATGAGCTACGTTCGCCAGCGAAAGTTTATGATCGCAATAAACCCCGCTAATAAGCTTGCGTGCGTAATCAAGGTGTTTGGTATTGACAAGCGTATGATCATTTAGCGGAGTCATATTATTTTAAACCCATTTATCCCCGTAACAGAAGCTCTAACTTAATCCTTTTATCCTGTACTGTAAATAAGCACGTCTTGATCAAGGAGCGCTTATTCAAACATTAAAGTTATGATTGCCCTTCCATCAATAGCGGCATAAGAGGGTAATGCTGCTCTGGACCCATGGCGCTATAGCCGCCATCAACGGGAAGCTCAGCACCGGTCACATAAGACGCCTCGGCAGAGGCCATAAATGCCACGACATTGGCGACCTCCTCGGCATTGGCAACACGCCCCATCAGATTATAGGGCTCAGAAACCTTATCCGCATGTGCTCGGTTATCGCCCGTTAAACCCTCAAACGGATCTGACCAAATATGGCCCAGCCTGGCCATATTCACCCGGATGCCATCTTCAGCGTATTCCACCGCTTGCGTTTTAGTCAGATGAATCATCGCAGCTTTGGAAACGGGGTATGTCCAGCGTCCAATGTGTGGCGCAATACCTGAGATAGACCCAATATTGACAATACAGCCACCACTGGTTTTTAAATGGGGACGAGACAATTCCCCCAAAATTGCAGGGGATATTGCGTTGGCATTTAAAGTGCCCAACCATTGCTCCCTAGTTGAAGCACTGCCGTCATCGTCATAACTGGCAGCATTGTTAACCAGAATGTCTAGTCTGCCAAAAGTCGATACTGCTGTATTCACCAAGTTTTCCAGTTGGCGGTCATCGGTTATGTCTGTCTGCACGTACAGCGCACGATCACCTAGCCTTTGAGCAATTGCCTGTCCTTTATCCGCACTCCGTGCAGCAATAACAACCGATGCACCACAGGCATGTAATTTCTCTGTAATAGCGGCGCCTATAGATGCTGCCCCGCCTGTAATAATTGCTACTTTTCCGGTTAAATCAACCATAATTTTCTCCAATGGACAGTAAGTAAAATCAACTAACCCACCACAAAGGGGCAGGCTATACGACCTGCTACCTTAAGTAGCAGAGAGCATTTAGAAGTTATAAAGCATTTTCAAGTACCACTCAGAACCCCGAGCGTATACACCTTCATAAGATTGAAACGCATCACCCACTATCCCCGAAACCAAATATTTTTCATCCGCTAAGTTAGTTCCGCCCAAAGTTACTTCGTATTGTTCATCGGCAGAAATCCAACGAATATTGGCATTCAATAAAGAATAACTATCTTGGCGGATTTCAGGACTATTAAACGTATCCATCTCCTGATCAGCACGATATGACCAATCAAGACGAGCCGTTACCGCTGAACCGTTATTTAAGAATGTTACTTTGGAAATCGCGGCACTCAATGTCGTATCGGGTACGCGTTCCAAATCATTACTTTTACTGATCAACGTATCAGCACTACTCAACGATTTATACTTTGCATCGGTTATACC
This sequence comes from Dasania marina DSM 21967, assembly GCF_000373485.1. NCBI lineage: Bacteria > Pseudomonadati > Pseudomonadota > Gammaproteobacteria > Cellvibrionales > Spongiibacteraceae > Dasania > Dasania marina. Next base: position 55,370 of record NZ_KB891578.1, on the reverse strand, counting down.
AACTGACGTTTCGAGCATCCAGCCTTCGGCAGGTGCCCAGGTAACCTCAAGCTCACCGCCTCGAATACCCACTGACGCCGCATTTTTGGTGACCGGGGCAACACTGGTAAAGACCTGAATCTGAAAGTCGTCATAGCTCGTATCAAAAACCGCTGCGTTAATCCGTAGTTGCCCATCTTCACTGGTATATTTAAGACCAATTTCAGTGGATTCTACAAACTCTGGTTCAAAAGAAGGAATCAGGTCAATATCTGCCGTACCAGCTGGAGCAGTGGCACCCGCAACTTGTGGTGGAAATACACGCTGACTAAAACCACCGCTTTTAAAGCCCTCTGAATAAGAAGCGTAGAGCATAACGTTTTCTCTCGCCTGCCAACGTACATTCAGCATGGGTGTCGTTTCCTCAATCGATATTTCCTTTGCCAGTTTAGGTAGTACACGACTTCCAGCTTGCATAAAGGGCGCATCAAGCGAAGGATGCCCGGAACCGGCGAAGTAATTTTCTAGGATAAATTGATCAGGCAAAAACGTTTTACTTTCGTCCGTGTAACGTAGACCTAAGGTGACTGTAATATTATCCGCAACGTCATAGCCGGCCTGAGCAAAAACTGCTTTACTTTCATTATCGAACTGACCACCACTGACAAAATTGGAAACGCTGAAATCAAGCGTATTGATATTGTTACCATCCTCCTCAAAGTAATAGAGGCCCAAAATCCAGTTTAAACGCTGATCTTCAGAGGCGCCCAACAACTGAAATTCCTGCGTGAACTGCTGCTGGTCTAATTCATCCAAAAATTCCGACACCCTGTGCGGGGAACCATCTCCATCACGACCAAAAGAACTGTCCAAATCACGGTAACCCGTTAAAGATTTGAAGGTCAGGTTTTCGTTCACCTGCCAAGTAACTGTTACGTCTGTTGTTAATAAATCTGTTTTTGAAAATGACTCTGAGGTGCCATGATTAACACCATCATTGGTGACATAGCGATTATCGTAACAACCTGGCACCGCCAAATTTGTTGTGTCGGTCACACCTGGAATAATACAGGGCGCGGGCGGGCCTCCAGCGGCGAGGTTAGCGCCAACATTATGAATAGTTGCCAACGGTGGCGTGTCGGGATCAATTGGTCCCGCATAATTTATGCCTAATAACTCTATCGCAGGCCCGTTTTCATCATCTTCAGTAAACCCGACAGACATATCAACATCAATGGTATCAGAGGCTATCCAACGAAAAGCAGCCCGGCCTGTCAAAGTGTCATCATTACCCAGATCCAAACCATCAAAAGATCGCTCAACATAACCATCGCGGGTTAACTTCGCCAAAGAAAAGCGGCCCATAAAATCATCAGTAAAAGGCACATTGACCATCGACTTTACATCAGCCCGACTATCGGACCCTAAGGTCATCTGTACATTACCCTTAAACATCTCTTCAGGTTTCTTACTAGTGATGCTCATCGCACCACCGATTGTATTACGCCCAAACAAGGTCCCCTGAGGGCCACGCAATATTTCTACCTGTTCAATTTCTACTAAATCAAATATCGCACCAACTGAACGCGCTACATAAATTCCATCGAGGTAAATACCCACACCCGGATCTACTGTCGGAACAAAATCCTTTTGACCAATACCACGAATATAAATAGCCGCTGCCGAACTGGCACCGCCGAAACTGGGATTATTTTGAAACGTAAGGTTAGGAGCAACATTTTGAAGATCATTCAGCTGGGTAATACCACGATCGGATAAACCCTCGCTTGAATATGCGGATATGGCAATCGGCGCATCCTGCAGACTCTCCGAGCGCTTTCTTGCTGTCACCATCATTTCTTCAAGTTGCCAGTTTTGGCTATCCTCTTCAGCAATGGTCGGCGTAGCCGCCATCAGTAGCACAGCACCAACAGCAGCGGCTATGGGCTTCATTACCAATACATTTAAGTCAGTCATACGCGTATTTTTTATAGAGCGAACAGTCATTTCTTACTCCCACATTTTATTCGGCGGGATCTAAAGCCGATTATTATTAATAGATGCTTTTCCTTCGAACTGGACTGATTAACCCAGCACCGAAAGATGAACTCTATGACTGCCGCAAGCAAATAGATATTCGCAAAATGCAGGAAATGTTCATTTAGTGAAACTTTATGCGTAAAAACTTATTTTCTGCTTGTCACTACTCATCTGTTTTCGCTATAACAAAATCAAATGAATAATAATTGACAGCAAGGTTACGTAATTTCATGAATGACTTTGACCACATAATCATTGGCAGTGGCTTGAATTCACTGGTTTGTGCCGCTCTTTTGGCCAGAAATGGCAGTAAAGTCTGCGTACTCGAGAGAAACCAACAGCTCGGTGGCTGCATCGCTACTAACGAGATAACGCTACCAGGCTTTCAGCACGACCTATTATCGAGTTGGCACCCCCTTTTTGTGACTTCTGGTGCTTATGCCGAGCTACAGGAGGACTTGGAACGACATGGGCTGGATTATGCTTATACCGAATTCCCCGCTGCCGGGTTAACTTCACAGGGTGAAAGCTTTATTTTCACACGCTCAAGGAAAGCCAATGCCGAAGCATTAGCGGAAGATGGCCCAGGATATCTGGCTGCCATGGAGGAAATTGAGGCCCATGCCGAATTGATTTTCCCATTGCTATCACAGCAACTCCAACGCTTCAGTTTCGTCAGAGTGCTCGCCAAATGTGGCTGGAATATGGGTATCAAAAAGCTATTGACCTTCGCCAAATCTAGTCTTTGCTCAGCTGGTGATTGGCTAAATCAAACATCATCCAATAGAGCCTATCACGCCTGTGTTGCGCCCTGGGTTTTACATGTTGGCCTTGGCCCCGAAAGCGCCACTTCGTCAATGATGGCAAAAGTTGTGTTATTCACGTTGGAAGCCGTCGGTTTACCGGTAGTCAAAGGTGGTAGCTACAATTTGGTCAGTGCATTTAAAGCACTTATCGAAGAACACGGAGGCACCTTGCTCACCGAATCAGACGTCAGTGAAATTATTATCCAAAACAAACGCGCAACGGGCGTCAAATTGACTGATGCGTCCACCATCCTTGCCCGCAAAACTGTTATTTGCAATGTCACCCCACAACAACTCTACGGCCAATTAATCGCCAGAGAACATATCCCTGATGAATTACACACACAGGCAAACAACTACCGGTTTGGTCGCGCTGATATGCAGATACATATTGCCATGGATAAGCCTGCCCAATGGAAAAACGCCGAATTAAACAACGTGGCAATGATACATCTATCTGATGGTATCGAGGCTTTGTCCAAGGCTGTCAATCAGTCCCATAGTGGTTTATTACCGGAGCAAGCAACCATCGTTGTTGGCCAACCGTGTGCCGTCGACCCCAGCCGCGCTCCCGATGGAAAATGGATTTTATGGCTGCAGCTACAGGAGCTTCCCAGCCTCATTAAAGGAGATGCAGCCGGCGACATTCAGATTCCAGAGAGCGGCGAATGGAATCATGAAATTAAAGAGCTGTACGCTGACAGAATCATTAGACGCTTGAATGAAGTCATTATTAACCTTGATAGCAATACATTAAAACGCGTGGTTTTGTCACCTAAAGATTTACAGGCAATGAATGTTAACTTGGTCGGCGGGGACCCTTATTCAGGCGATTGTGCACTGGATCAAAACTTGTTTATGCGCCCAACAAGCCATGCAAAAAACCACGACACTTGTATTAAAAACGTTTTCCACATCGGCGCTTCCACCCACCCCGGGCCGGGTCTCAATGGAGGCTCAGGACTATTGGTAGCCAAGCAATTATCTAGAGGTAAGTAACATGAGCCAAGAAAAAAGTATTGACCCGATTGAATTTAGAAACGCATTGGGAGCATTCGCTACGGGTGTAACCGTGGTCACCACCAATTGCGACGAAGTAGGTCGAGTCGGCTTAACCGCTAATAGCTTCAATTCAGTATCATTGGACCCACCAATGGTATTGTGGAGTCTCGCCAAGACCTCAAAAGCGTTGAAATTTTTTACCGATGCACAGCAATTTTGCGTTAATATTCTTGCTGCTGATCAAGTCAGTATCTCAAATCATTTTGCCAGTAAAACCCTCGATAAATTTTCAACTATAGCCTATAAAGATGGCATTATTGGCACGCCTGTTATTGATGATTGTTCCGCTTCTTTTGAATGTAAAACGGTTTTCACCTATGAAGGAGGGGACCATTTGATTTTTGTTGGTGAGGTGGTAAATTTTATTAAAACCGACAAAAAAGCGCTTATCTATCATGCTGGTAGCTATGCTGTATCAGAACCACATCCTATCACTGCCCCCAAAAACGCGGATAACCCGTCAAAAAACAGAGGCTTTGTCGATGATTACTTGGACTATCTGTTAGCTAAAGCCACCCATAAATTTGAGGTGAGCTTCCAACAACACCTAGACAGAAGAGGCATTGGGAAATATCAGTGGCGAACACTGGTCACCATTGCCGACTTCAACGGTATTACAATCGATGAACTGATGAAAATTGTTCTGCTTGAAGAAGATAAACAACTTGAACTTATTAATAACATGATCGAAACGGGCTTTATCCGCAGCACTCAAGGCCAGCCCCCAAGCTATCACTTGGAAACAAAAGGTGAGCAAGAGATCATTCAATTATTAGCGGCGGCAAAAGCCCATGAAGCAGACACACTCGGAAATTTTAGTTTAGATGAGTCCCGAACATTAAAAGCTTTGTTAAAGCGCCTACTATAATGCCTATTATCAGTGCCGGAGTACTACGATGACCAGAGTTGGCTTAATAAAACCAGATGAAATTGACGACCCTATTATCCAAGAGATTTTTAGCTGGGTGACGGATATGGAAGGAAAAGTTCCAAACCATTTCTACGTAGAAATGAATTTTCCGGAGTATTTAAAAGCCAAGCTAGGATCTACCAAGATACTCTGGGAGCTGGGTGAACTGAGCATGGAAGAAATTCAACATGTCGGCATTTTAGTCTCTAAAGCCAATGGCTGCGACTACTGCACTGGTGCATTTTGTACTGTGCTCAGCTATGGTATGAACACGGCTGAATCCTATGTCGAGGAACTAGTTAGCCGCGGCGTTGACAGCATTAAAAACAAACGCATACTGTCCATCGTCATTTTTGCACTGAAGGCAAACGCAAACCCTAAATCAGTCACCGACAACGATATAGATGAATTAAAAACGCTAGGGCTTACCGATAAAGGCATTGTGCAACTTGTACATTTAGTCAGTGACTTTGGGTCCTACAACCGCCTTAATCTGTCACTACAAACTGAGTATGACTACAAGGATATGTGGCGACAATAGTTTGTTGATCCGGATGTAGTAAAGTGTAGTAGCTTAGACTTGAACTGACATTTCATAATCACAGGTTTATATTAAATCTGACGATCAGCTTAACTGCTGATAGCCTCCAAAACGCCCCGGGGCAGCTGTTCATCAAGTTTGTTTTGGGCCGGTGAGATTTTAATTGAGATAGTAGAAGTTGACCTTGAGAGGTCTTTTAGGGCATTTCACAAATCCGCTCAACAGAGGATGTTTGATTAGCGATTATCGGTGGATTATGGCTGATCAATAAGCATTCGTTACGACCCCTTTAATTTCAATTCACACATTGGCAAAAAAGAAAAAGTCTCTATCCGCTCCACTTATGCCTAGGATGAAACCGGGGTCCATGAAAATTTGGTAGAGCCTTTGAAAAAAAGTATTACACTGGATGAAAAAACAATCAACTTCAACACCCAATTACATGGCGGCATTACCGCCTCAGCTTTCTCGACCATCTGCTTTACGCACTAAACGGCTGTACGATTAGATCTAGCCTTATTGTTAATTTATGCCAGATCAAGTCTGAGCTACTACATGGGCCAACAAACTGGTTTACAGCTTACAGGGCGACAGCGTCAGCCCTTATTTGACCAACCTCTACACGCCACTGTTTCATATCAAGGATAGGGAGCTACGCATAGGCAGCATCAGCTCAGACTGAGGGAGGCTTATCCTCAAGCTCTTTATCTTCAGTCGGCTTATCTTCATCAGGCTCGCCGATTACTGCAGTAGCCACCGCTAAGGATAGGTCATTACTTTGAAAAGCACTGGGCAAAACTTCTATACCATAGCGCCTGCCAAAGGCACACAACATAGGTACCGTCACCACACTGCCTGGGGTAATAGCCAGCAATAACAAGGCGGCAATTTTATGTACGTCTTTTAATTGCTCTATGGCTGCGCGAATTTCTTGCTCATCGGGCTTGCGGCCATTGGGTAACTTTTGGGTGAGGGCATCAAAAAACGTGCGCACCATGACTTTGGTTTCCACACGTTCTTTGCTTAACCCCACCATAACGCGGTCAAGGACTTTGCTATAGCGGTCAAATTTTAAAGCCATATATTACACTTAATAAGTTGCAGCACTTTTTTGCCTGATTCCACGGCATACGTGACATCAGTATACCCATAGCACAGGTATTAGTGATACCTGCAAATACTCAGCCTGCGCAAACAAAAGCTGACAACCAATAAAGAGAGGGGGTTACTACATAGCCCGACACCACCCCCACTACCACCAAACTACCTGCCGCTATACAGAGATAGCATTACTCTCACTAAGAAATAACTACATTAGCGAGATCTACTGTAAATAAGCTCAAAAAAATCCTGTAGTAACAGGTGGCGTGAAGATGTAAATATTAAATGCTAGGTGTGGTCAGTAAATGCAGAAAATAATCAAAGCTAAAGCCTCGGCTTTGCATAAAGCGTATGCGCTTGGCTTTTTCTTTATGGCCGGTAAAGGGTTCGCCTTGGTATTTGCGCTCATACAGCGCTTGCGCGAGAGCAAACCACTCCCCTTCTACCGCCTCTAATGCCAACGCTATCAGCTCGGCGTTTACGCCTTTTTGCTGCAGCTGTTGCCGCACCACCATAGGGCCCTTGCCGCTATTTTTCTTGCTATTAATAAACGCTTCCACAAAGCGCTCATCATTTTGCAAACCTTGCTCTCGTAGCATTTTCAGCTGCTCATCAATAAGGGCTGGGGGATGGTGTTCAGATTTAGCGAATTTGCTGCTTAGTTTGCTGTACAGCTCTTGATAGCCGTGCTCACGTCTGGCTAATAAATTCATAGCCGCTAGGCGTATATCACGAGGGGGATTTTTTGGGGTTTTTTTAGATCTTTTTTCTGACTCTAGCTCGCGTGCTGCGTCATCACCTTGATGATAATTTTCCATAGCAGCACGTCCGCTAGTTAGCCAACTAGGGCAGGCTTATTCAGCCGCCACAGCGTCTTCTGTTACTGTAGTTTTTGCCGTGGCTTTTGCTGCTTCTTTTGCTGTTACTGCCGCCGCTTTACTGGCTATCTCTGCTTTTTCAGCATTAGACGTAGGCACCACTAACAGCTCATCGCGAATCTGTTTTTCAATTTCAGCGGCCATCTCTGGGTTATCACTTAAAAAACGCGCTGCGTTAGCTTTACCTTGACCGATCTTGTTGCCTTTATAAGCATACCAAGCGCCAGATTTATCAACCAAATTAATCTTAACGCCCAAGTCTATTACTTCACCCATATGGTATATGCCTTTGCCATAATGGATTTGGAATTCCGCTTGTTTAAAGGGAGGCGATACTTTGTTTTTCACTACCTTAACCCGGGTTTCGTTGCCTATTACTTCCTCGCCGTCTTTAACCGCACCGATGCGACGTATATCTAAACGTACTGAAGAATAAAACTTCAAGGCATTACCACCGGTGGTGGTTTCAGGGTTACCAAACATCACGCCTATCTTCATACGAATCTGGTTGATAAAGATGGCACAGCAGCCGCTGTTTTTAATGTTGCCGGTTAGCTTACGCAGTGCCTGTGACATTAGGCGTGCTTGTAAACCTACGTGGTGATCACCCATATCCCCTTCAATTTCGGCTTTAGGGGTTAAGGCGGCTACCGAATCTATGACTATCATATCTATAGAGCCCGAACGCACTAGCATATCGGTAACTTCTAAGGCCTGCTCACCGGTATCGGGCTGCGAGATAATAAGTTCATCTAGATTAACCCCCAGCGCTTCGGCGTAAATAGGATCTAGGGCATGCTCGGCATCGATAAAGGCACAGGTGCCGCCCTGCTTTTGACACTCGGCTATAGCCTGTAGTGTTAAGGTGGTTTTACCTGAAGACTCTGGGCCATATATTTCAACGATACGACCTTTAGGCAGGCCGCCTATACCTAACGCGATATCTAGGCCAAGAGAGCCGGTAGAAATAGCCGGTATACGCTCTACAGGCTTGTCGCCCATACGCATAGCGGTACCCTTACCGAATTGTCGTTCAATCTGGCTTAGTGCTGCTTGTAGGGCTTTTTCTTTATTGGTATCCATAATTCACTCTCTTGTTAGTAGATCGCAGATCTTTGTTAATCGTTAACGGCTTAGTTCAAGCTCGCATAGTACTTTTTTGTTACTGCGTGTTGTTATGTATATTGTTACTGCCTGTTTTTGCTAGCTGCTACTGCGTATGTGCCTGCTTATTTTTCAGCTCTGGGGAAAGGTAGTTGTTGCTCCCTCCCCTAGAGGTAAATAAAGGTAAAAACACTGTATAAGCAAACAGTAAAAAGAACTGTACACATAAACAGTTATTTTGGCAAATATCTTTCTCACTTTTTTTCATCATTATTTGCCCAGCCCGCCTGCTGCTAAGTGTAAGGTATTTGTCCACGTCTAGCTACGGCCTCAAACAACTGTATAAAGCACAGTCAGAGAGCCATTATAGGGCCATTGCCGTATAATGCTTTTTCACCAATAACACTCGGAGTTGTTAATGTTAAAAGCCCTGTTTCTAGACATGGATGAAACCCTCTGCAACACCCTCGCCGCCAACGCGCTAGCCACCGAGAAACTAGGCCAGCTGGCCGAACAAAGCCTTAACCCTATTAATGGCCAGCGCTTTGCCGAAGCCTATGTAGCTGGTATATACCGTATGTGGAGCGACAGTGAACGCGCTAAGTACTTACCCTTGGCTGAGCGCAGTGAGCAAGGCTATAGATTACAATTAGCACGCGACCTACTGGCCCAGCAACATATACTGGACGTAGCTAAGCCCGTGGCGCAAAGCTTTCTAGATTGCTTTGATAACGAACGTCTCGCGGCATTAGAATTTTACCCAGGCATAGTGGATTTTTTAATCAACGCCAAAAAGCACTTTACCCTAGTGGTGATCACCAATGGCCCTGAGTATTCGCAAATCCCCAAAATAGCGAAGTTGCAGATGGCTAAGTATGTCGACCATATTATTATTGGCGGCCAAGAGCCTGAGCAAAAACCAGCCCGCTCGATTTTTGAAAAAGCCCTGAGCCTAGCTAATTGCGAAGCGCATGAAGCCATACACGTAGGCGATAGCTTAGCCGCCGATATAGCTGGCGCTCACAGTGCCAATATCACCTCGGTGTGGATACAACATCAACAGCCTTTAGATGCCGAGCTGGGCATTAACCCCAATCACACCCTACTCAGCCCCGATGAGATACCGGCGTTAATACAAGAATTACACCCCCACTAACCATGGCTAGCACCCCCCAACCTAGGCACAACCACAAGCGTTCATTTAGCAAAGGCTTAATCGCTGGGCTGCCGCTAAGCCTCGCGGTGCTGCCTTGGGGGCTATTAACTGGTTCCTTAGCGATAGAAGTGGGCCTGCAAGCTAGCGAGGCCTTGGCGATGTCAGCACTGGTGTTTGCCGGCGCGGTGCAGCTAGCCGTGCTGGGTATGCTCACCAGCGGAGCCGGCCTGCTCAGTATTTTATTAACCAGCTTAATGATTAGCTCGCGCCATCTGCTCTACGGTATGGCCATGCGGCCCCATATTGCGCAGTTAAGCCTGCCTTGGCGTTTATCCTTAGGCTTCTTGCTCACCGATGAAATGTTTGTATTGGCCGCCCCTAAAGGTGGCCAATTCGATCGCTGGTTTGCACTGGGTGCGGGGCTAGGGTTTTACCTGAGTTGGAACCTGTGGACCCTCTTGGGCATAGTGATAGGCCAGCAGCTCAATGACCTAGCAAATTGGGGGCTGGACTTTGTGATTGCTGCCACCTTTATCGCGCTATTAATACCCGCTATTAAAAACGTCTCATCTTTGCTGGTCGCCCTAATCGCCGCGTTGCTATCGGTACTGTTTGCTTATTGGCAGTCCCCAGCAGGTTTGGTACTGGCCGCCTTAATCGCCATGGCTATAGGCTTTATACTGTCACCGCTGTTAGACAGTGATGACAGCTCACTGGCCCACAATAGCCAGCAAGCAAGTGAGGGCGGCGATGATTAGCCTATTACTGATGCTCACCGTGATTACCTTTAGTTGCCGCTATGTGTTTTTAGAGCCCAAACTGCCGATACGACTTAACTACCGAGCCAAGCACTTTTTATCTTACTCAGCCCCAGCGGTGCTCTCAGCTATCGCTGCCCCCATACTGTTTATGCCCGAGGGCGAGCTGGCCCTACACCTACACAACCGTTATTTATGGGCCGCACTGGTGGCCATTATCATTATGTTAGCCACCCAGCGCATGCTGCTCACCGTAAGCTTAAGCTTTGCGGCTTTTATTGCCTTAGGGCAATACCTATAAAACCCTCTCCGTAGAAAAAATACGCCATATAGAATATTTTTTTAATCGCAATTGCGTATGTAAAACACCAGCCCCTCCCTCAATATAAATATAAAAACGACTAGGCTTATAGTTACGCTAATCAAAAATATAACCGCATCTGCGGTAATAAAGCCCAATAACTCTTCATGCCGCCGCAAAGCACAACACAACTTAGCTTTCTAATAAAACAATAATGGCAGCACATTATAACCCCCTAGGAGAATGGCAAATGAACATGAATAGGAAATCAACGTTGTCCCTTGCAGTATCTGCAGTTATGGCAGGCCAGTTGTTAAGTTATAACTCCGTAGCTTTAGCGCAAGAAAAACAGAGCGCAAATACCACCTTAGAAGAAGTTGTGATTATAGGTTCACGGGTTAAAGGACGCACCGCCGAGGACTTGCCAGTACCGGTAGATGTATTAAGCTCCAGCGCTATGGAGAGCACCGGCCACACCGAAGTAGGCAGAATGCTACAATCACTAGCACCTTCTTTTAACTTTTCCAGCTCCTCCATCAGTGATGGTACCGATGCATTAAGGCCCGCCACCTTGCGCGGCTTGGGCCCCGACCAAACCTTGGTACTAATCAACGGTAAACGCCGTCACCAAGCCTCACTCATACATATCAATACCTCGGTAGGGCGAGGCACCGCCGGTGTCGATATGAATGCTATACCTGCCGCCGCCATTGAGCGTATAGAAGTGTTACGTGATGGTGCCGCCGCCCAGTACGGCTCTGACGCCATCGCCGGTGTCATTAATATTATTCTTAAAAACTCCGCCGACGCCGGCAAGATTAGCCTCTCCTATGGTGAGTTTAAGGAAGGCGATGGCGAAACCACCAACGTCGATATTAATAAAGGTTTTGAAATAGGTGACGGCGGTTTTATTAACGCCACCTTTAATTTTCGCGACCGTGGCAACACCAACCGCGCAGGCAAGCAAGGTACCTGCGCCTTTGAAGACTGCAGCGCCCTTAGTGATAGCAACGGCAATGGTTATCTCGAAATCACCGACCCCAGAGAAATTACTTTCGATCGCGATACCTTTCGTATAGGTGATGCCGACTCCAAACAATACGCCGCCGCACTTAACGCTGCCCACCCCTTGGGCGAGGGTGAAATATACGGCTTTGTAACCTACTCCAGCCGTGAAAACGAATCCGGTGCTTTTTATCGTAACCCTAGCTCGGGCTCATCGGCTTACTTGGCCGATGGTAATAACGTGATACCCAACGGTTTTTTGCCTTTAATTGAATCACAAATTGATGATTTCTCTTACAGCCTGGGCTACACCATGGATTTTGATAATGGCATGTCCATGGATATCTCTTACACCGATGGCAGCAATGAAATTGATTACAGCACCAATAATTCGGTTAACTATTCCTATGTCAACTTCTTGCGTTTTGACCAAGGCTTAAGTGATGCCGAGATACGCGCCAGCATACCGCGCTCGGCCGATGCCTATGGCTTAGAGTTGGGCCTACAAACAATTAACCTAGACTTCACCCATACCTTGGGTGAGCTAAGCCTAGCTTTTGGTGCCGAAATGCGTACCGACGATTACCAAATTAAACCCGGCGACGCCTATGCCTACACCGACTTTGACACCAGTGGTGCCAGCTCCTTATACGCGCAAGACGCCAGTGGCGGTATACAGGGTTTCCCTGGTATCAGCCCAACCTCATCAGTAGATGAGGAGCGCGATGTGATGTCGGCTTATGTGGATGGCGAATACCAAGTTAATGCTGATCTAATTGTTAGTGCCGCTATGCGCTACGACGACTACGATGGCTTTGGTGACACCACCAACTTTAAGCTAGCCGGTAACTGGGCGGTTACCGATAGGGTGAGTTTACGCTCCGCAGTTAGCACCGGATTTAGAGCGCCCTCTATGCAACAGTTGTATTTTAATAATATAGGTACACAGTTTGTAAACGACCCCGATAACCCCTTGGGGCCACAAATTCCTGTGCAGGTGGGCACATTTAGGAATGATAGCCAAGTCGCCAAAGACATAGGCATACCCGAGTTGAAAGAAGAAGAGTCAGTGAATATGAGCTTTGGTATTATTGTGACCCCCTCTGAACAAGTCAGTATTACTATCGATTACTACTCTATAGACATAGAAGATCGCATTGTTATCAGTAACCAATTAGACGGCAGCCTCAGCACAGACTTAAATAATGCACTGGTCACTGCAGGTGCCGGCTCTGGACAGTTTTTCTTAAACGGTGCCGACACTGAAACAACAGGGGTAGATATTATTGTTACCTACAATGGCTGGGAGGTTTTAGCCGGATCGGTGGACGTCACCCTAGCAGCTAACTTTACCGACACCGAGGTTACTGATATTTACAGCCCTGACTCACTGGCCGACATACCGGCCAGCGTGGTGTTTAGTGATCAAGATATTTCCATCATAGAAGAATGGCAGCCTAAAGATCGCATATCCTTAAGCATGCTCTATCTTAAAAATAACTGGCAGGTATCACTGGCTTTTAACCGTTACGGTGAATACACCGTGCTAGACGGCGGAGAACAAACCTACGGTGCCGAGATACTCACCGATTTAAATGTACGTTATGAAATTGATGACAACTGGAGCGTCAATGCCGGTGGTAATAATATCTTTGACGTTTACCCCGATAAGAACGAAAAGGGTAATAGCCGTGGCGGTGCGCTAGAAAGCGGAGGTAACTTAATAGTTAACAGCCCTGGGGTATTTACCTACTCACGCCGCTCGGCGCCCTTTGGCTTTAATGGAGCCTATTACTATGCGGGGGTTAGCTATAATTTTTAAAACCAACTATTGCTAAAATAGTTAGCTAGTTTATTCGCTAAACGAAAAAGCCCCCACTGAAATCAATGGGGGCTTTTTTATTATTGGTAGCAAGATTAGAAAATTAACGTTAGCACAATAATCACCGCTATCGTCAGCAACACATTACGTAGCAAGCGCTGCTTGCTGAGCGCGGGCTTTTTGTTTTGCTGCTCCTCTTGTATCAACCTAGCCATTAAGGCGTCTACATCGCCGCTGCCCAAACGCTCTGGCTTGGCGCTTGCCGTACTGGTCGTGCTAGCAGAACCCTGCCCGCTGGCCACCTGTACCGCTTGTTGCACTGCCACCTTAGATTGCTGCTCGCAGCGCTGCACCAACGCCAATACGCTTAATAATTGCTGCCTATCGGCTGCGGGCATTTGTTGCACCGGCAAGCTGTCGTGGGCAGTTAACTTATACACATTGCCATTGATAATGCAGGTAATTGGCGAAACAGACATAAACTCGACCTCGTCGTTATTACACGAAAGGCCATATCATGCCCTGCTCGCCAGCACCTAGGCAAGCCTTGCCCGAGTAGGTGCTGCAGGCCTATATAGCCCTGCCCGCACCGCCCGCTTACAAGCTAGAAAAGTACGCTGCCAAATTCGCTATATCCGTATCGCTTAAAGGCTTAGCCATCGCCGACATCACCGGGTCTATTCGACTGCCACTGCGAAAATTATTAAGCTGCTTTTCTAGATAAGGCGCTTTCTGTCCCGCCAGATTAGGATAAATTGCTATTGCAGAAACACCTGCCGCGCCATGGCAGCCCGCGCACATGGCCGACTTTGCCTTGCCGGCATTGATATCTGCGGCCGTCGCGTTATAAGCCGCTAAACTAACACAACTTAACACCATAAATTTCATCATGGATTTTTTCATTACTCTCTTCACAATTCAGCTCTCTCTATTAATGATGCATCTGTGCCAGCACATGGGAAAAACTCGATTTGACTTCAATATCCACAGGCAGGCGCAGCTTTTTAGCAATGTCGCTGGTCGATAATAAGCCGCGTATGCTGTGCAGCTGCCTATCGATCACCAAGCCCAATTGTTGGCCACTCTCCTTAAAGGTATTAATCACATCGACAATGCTGGCTGCTGATAATTCTTTATAATCAAAAGCCTGTAGCTGGCTTTTGGGCCGCATAAAGTCACTGACTAATAATTCGCTGCGTTTAAAGCCTTTCGATAACTTTTTCATTATCCCCTGCTCATTTAAATCTTCGGTATTAATAAGCCCTATAAAGTGTCCATCTTGGTCAACCACCAACATCACACTGACATGGGACTGATGCATAATATTTTCAGCATCTACCGCCGTGGCCGATGCCGCTATCAATAAAGGCTGCTGTTTGGCAAAATCATTTAAAACACTCAATGCTGATGAATATTCACTTAGCTCTTTAGCCATCATGGGCTGAGCCAACTCATCAATACTGCTTGTTGCAAAAAAATTAAGTTTTTTCATGGTGTTAAATTCCTATGGACGCCCGGTGGTAAATTTTTTGACAGCGATTATGGCTGCTATTGATTTGTATCAGCTTGCCTATGACCCGCTCTTGCGCGCGATCAAATGCCAGCGCCTCATTGGCCTGATACTCATAAATATCAACGGGATGTTTATTAGGGATGTGTATAGAAATATGGCAGCCGATCACATCATCCTTTTGCTCGTGCTGTTTTTCTTTACTAAACACAACTTGGATGCGAGTGATATTGGCGGCATGCAACGGAAAGGATAATAACTCCTGGCCTATATGGCGGCGCAGGGGCTTATCCTCCGTACCATGACGGAAGGTAATAGATACAATCATTAGAATGTACTCCTAAGCGATTAATGTTCCGGCAAGTGCCGGTGCAAAAAACTAACTTAGGACGTAAGGAGGTGCGCGAATAGGATGGTGGGGGCGGTACGCTGAGGCTAAGAAATTCCTATGGCTAGTAATATGGCCTGGCGCAAGCAGCTCGGCAAAAAATTGCCTGCCACTAACACTACAAGCATCGGAGCTATCGGTGTCGCTATCAACATCAATCTCTGTTTGATCAAAACAAACAGTATTATCATCGACTAGGCTTTCGGCGTTTAACGAGTACCCTTCTCCCATACCTACGGTAGTGGCAAGGAAGAGAGTTAAGTATAAAAACAACTGCGCCATGAGAATATTTTACTATGTAATAAAAGTACAAACGGTTATTAAACTACCGTGCCTAGACGCTTTGATACTATAGCTAGCCACGAGTTCCAAAAACATCCTGAGCATAGTCAATATAATTAGCGCTGTCTACACGATTAAGCCAGTAGCTTAATGCCGCTATATTATTGGCTACCAAATACTTTCTTTAGCAATACGGTGGTTTGCTGCACTGGGTCTTTTCTGATTGCAGCTTCTTCTTTTGCCAAATAATAAAATATTCCATCCATGCCTTTATTCACTACATGCTCGTTTAAGTTGGCGGTTAAGTCCGGCACAAAGGGTAGGCTTTTATATTCGCTAATTAGCTGTTCGTAAACTTTAATCGCGCCGACTTGGGACAAGCTGTCATTCACGATGGGCTGCATCTCGGCGGCTAGCGAACTCTGCATTTTGCTTTTAAAGTATTGGGTAGCGGAATCTTCGGGGCCTTGATAGATAGCCCGTACATCGTCAAAAGTCATGGTTTTAATAGCCTCTACAAATAAGGCTTGGGCTTTCGGCGTTGCCAGTTCTGCAGCACGGTTTAACTTGAGTTCCAGCTCGTCAACTGCCGCGGCCATACCAACTTTATCGAGTAAAGCCTTAGCCTGGTTAATCGCTGCGGGCAAGGGTATGTGTATAGCGGGGTCGGTGTTAAAGCCGTCCACCTTGGCCAATTGGGTGACGACTTTATCCGACCCCAACTGCAAGGCTTGCTTAAACGCCGCAGCCATATCATCGGCGCTGAGCTCGCTGGCTATAGGCTGGTCGGCCTTCAGTGTTTTAAGGCTGTTAAGGCCTTTTTGCCACCAGCTATCTTCAGCATAGACCGACACTGATGTAACCACTGAACAACACAACAGCATTCCTAGTAATTGCCTACGTTTAATCGCTTTCATATTCACTCCTAGTGTTATCGCACATAGCCCACAATTGAAATAAAGTGACACAGCGAGCCCATTAAAACAAACAAATGCCAAATGCCATGGGCATGGCGAAAGTTGCTTACATTACCCAATAAGTAAAATACGATACCCACGGTATAAGCCAAGCCACCCGCTGTCAGCCAAGCAACGCCGACCTCGGATATTGCCGCCTGCAGCGCACTGTATTGCACGGTGCACACCCATCCCATTACCACGTAAATAATGACTTGCAGCCATACAATGCGCTTAGGTACTAGCGCATCTAATAACAGCCCCACCAACGCTAGGCTCCAAACCACCGCCAACATCAGCATGCCATCGTCTTGCAGTGACACCAGCATATACGGGGTATAGGTGCCGGCTATTAATAAATAAATGGCGATATGGTCTAGCTTTTGAAAAATTCTCTTCAGCTTAGGCGGATGAAAGCTGTGATACAGCGTGGACATGGTATACAGCAAAATTAAGGTCACCCCGAACACACTAAAGCTTAGTATATGCCGCCAGCTTTGCAGCTGAATGCTAATCGTTAACAAGGCGCCAAAACCCACCAGGGCCAGCACGGCCCCTATTAAATGGGTAATGCTATTGAGCTTTTCACCGTGATACATGGGTAATCCTATAAAAATACCGCTTACAAAATCCTATCGAAGCTACCGTTAAATGCATAACTACCACTGCGCCAAAAAATCAGCCACCGATTTTTTAGGCACTTTTACTAGCTTTTTCACTAACGAAAAAGGCACTTGCTGCAAGCCACAGCGCTCGCCTATAGTTTGCAATAACGCCAGCCATAGTTTAGCCGTCATCTCTGAATCATATAATGCTCGGTGAAAATCACCATCCGCTGCAATATTGGCATAGTTCAGTAAAGTCGCCAATTGATGGTTGGGGGCAGCCGGGTAGATACGCCTAGACACTAATAATGAACAACTAAATTCACCACGGTAACGACGCTGAATATGGGCCAGCTCAGCATCTAAAAAACGTTTATCAAAGCTGGCGTTGTGGGCCAATAAATTACTATCCGCGATAAAGTCGGCAAAGCCATCCATCACTTCTGCGCAAGGCGGCGCTTGCCGCAACATGGCATTGCTGATGCCCGTGTACTGGCTAATAAAGCCACTGACCTTAAAGCCAGGATTCATCAAGGACTGAAAGCGATCAACTGCCACGCCATCAACTATACGCACCGCACCTATCTCTATAGCTCTATCACCCTGTAGCGGCGAGAGGCCCGTGGTTTCAAAATCCAGTACCACTATGTCGTTGGCATTACAGCTCATATTTCACCCTTAATAAATGGGGCCGTTTGCTTCTAGCTGCACTAAATACAAGCGAGCATCAAATTCTAGTTGTTGATAATCAGGCAGCATATAGCTACAGAGGCGGTAAAAAGCTTTATTGTGCTCGGACTCTTTTAAATGAGCCAATTCATGTACCGCTATCATCGTTAAAAAAGGCTCTGGCACTTTTTTAAATACGGCGCTAATGCGAATTTCATTTTTACGTTTCAGCTTGTTGCCCTGCACCCGCGAAACACTGCTGTGCATACCTAAGGCGTTGTGCAATACATGTAAGTTGTCATCGTAAATCACCTTGCTTAGCGGCGAGGACTTTTTTAAATAGCGGTTTTTTAAATCCTGCACATAGCTGCGTAATTGCTGGTTGTTGTTCAGCTCATGAACTGAGGGGTAACGCTTTAATAAAAAATCAGCCAAGCGACCCTGCGCGAGCAAGGATTCAACCTGTTGAATAATGTGCGGGGGATAATGGCCCAAGTATTTGCGTATTAGCATAGCGAACAGACCAAGCGTGTTTTATAGCCCTTGTTATTATTATGGCTTGGGCTATTTCAGATCAACGTATTAGAATATTGGTATTAGACCATTGATATCAAAACACAGCTTACGCTTCGTAGCAGGCGTCAACCAACTGGCCGATAGTGACATCGCTCATAATGCTATAAGAGTTCAATGCCTCTTCTATGGCTTTTCTATCTTCTTCGGTGGCAGAGCTATAGCGGCCGCCGGAAGAAACAAAACCGGTTAATTTGTCGTGCTCACCGTCAAGGCTTACAAATAAATCACGGCCTTCAACGACATCTGCGAAGCTATCAAAGAACTGTTCGTAATCAGCATCTGATTCGGTATTGATAGTGCAGGTAAATTCAAAGCCTAAAATAGCGAATTCATCTAAGTACAATTTTTTACGAAGACGACGGCTTCTAACAACTTCTTTGCTCATGGTGTTTGCCTAATAAAATAAGTAATGCCTAAGGAATAGGTAAGTCAGTAAATGGATCAATAATAGAATAGCCCAGCGCGCTGGCTGAATAACACAGGCGGCTGGACGGCGCATCATAGCAGTTTTACCCTACAGGGTATAGAAACAAAGGCCTGGCCGCAGCTAGCACGTTATCGCATGACGCCAAAGCGAAAAGGCTGCTTGTTACCACGATTATCATGCCCCTGACCGTTGCCACCATTTGGATTGCCGCCGGTCTCTTTCTTCAATTTGACCTTTTTGGCGATTAACCCTGTTTTACCTGGATGGCACTCAAACTCAACCTGCACACCCACTTTTAAAAACTGGCAATTCAGCAAGTCAGCCTTGCGAACCATGATATCCGGGCCTTCGCCATTATCGAGAAAACCATACTCTTTATCGCGAAACCACTTCTTAACTGCAGTAATCAGTTTTACACCTCATTATTTATCATTGTGAAAGCAATCTATTATTACGTCTTTGTTTTAGCGAGATATCATCATGCTAATTGGCACCGCCATTAGCATCACGCTGGTATAGGCTAAGCAGCGTCCAGCCGCTAGCAAACAAAATAGCCAAGGCTATAGAAGAATGCTTAGGCATTAACACGACCTAGCTATCAAAGGGCAATCCATTTTTACAGAATTCAAAAACGATATAAGCGTTTAAAGCTTCCTATATCAAGCCGCCACAAGGCGCCTTAAGTTAGCTTAAAGAGCATCAGACGATACTCGGATAAGTCTTTGTCACAACTCCCTAGCACCAAGCCAACTACTGTGGCAGTGGAGTCATAGCCATAAAATGGCTAAAGCGTGAACAATAAAGTTGCCCATCATACGCTGAAATGCGCTGGCAACCAATACTTCAAACACCCTCTTGTGCAATAAACAAGCAAAACTATAGATTAATTAACGGTGCTTAGCCAAATTTCACCGCTACAGCAGCACTAACATCAGGCGATGACTAGCTAAACACCCAAGCTATAAACAACTATACGCTAGACCATGCGGTAATAAGCCCATTAAAATGGGGGGCCTAGGCCACAAATTTAGACATTTTATAATTGCCTGCCTAGCTCTCTAATTTATTAATAACAGCGCTTAATAAGCCTTTATAAAGGTGCTACTATCGCGCCACTTATTTTGCAGGAACCTACCATGTCTACAAGTTTTGAAATCCAAGGTTTAATCCATTCTATAGGTGCAACCACTGAATACGGCAGCAATGGATTTACCAAGCGTGAGTTTGTATTAAAGCTCACTGGCGAAGGTGAAAACAGCACCTACCCTAATCACGTAGCCCTAGAGCTTATAAAAGATAAATGCGCGCTAATGGATGCCTACCAAATAGGCGATGAAATAAAAGCGCAGTTTAACCTATCGGGGCGCCTGTGGTCGGGCAATGGCAACCCTGAAAAGTGCTTTACCAGCTTACAAGCCTGGAAGGTTGAAAGCCTGAATACGTCTATGGATCAGCAAGCCCCGCCGCTGGCCAGCTATGAAGCTGCGGGCTTTGTGCCGCAAAACAATTCTAGCTTTGACGATGATATCCCGTTTTAAGCTGCCCAATATATAAAAACTGAATTATGATTCAGGCATAAGCTAGCGTCGCTTATCGGGCGCTTAGCTTACTCACTCTCTTCATCACCTTGGGGTTTGGTTGCCGTGCCGTGTATGCGCTCATAAATCTCTTCACGATGCACTTCTACGTCTTTAGGGGCGGTAATACCAATACGAACCTGATTACCTTTACTCGCCAATACCGTGATTTTAACATCATCACCAATAATCAAGGTTTCGCCAACCCGTCTCGTTAATACCAACATATTATTTACTCATCATTATAAAAACAGCAGTCATATCCAGCCGTTCACAAATATCATAGGTCTTGCAATACGCGCACGCTGGCTCAAACACAGTAAAGTTAGCGGCACATTCTTCCCTATTAGGCCTAAAACCGTAAGCAGAAGAACAAACTGAGGGCAAACTAATAGATGAAAAGAGCATGAGCAACATTTTTTTGATTTCAAAAAGAAATTTGAGCCGACACTGCTCACATACAACCCTATAGACCATAAACTTGCGCACAATACGCGCAGGCGATATAACATTCTTGAAACAAATACAACTCTGTTATATCAACCTATAATTTATTACCTATAGCGTAACAACAAAAATCTTAGTAACCGACCCCGCTCAGTGGTCAGCGAGCTAAACTAACCACCGACAGCCACCAGTATAGCGAATCTATAAATGCCTAAGTTGAATAGCGGTGTATCTTTAGCTATAGCTAAGGTATAGCTTTGACTTATCGGATCGTTAAAAACGAAGGCAAAACCGTGGCAAACAGCGCTAGAGGGAAATTAATACGCAGCTACATGAAGGGCATTAGTGACTCTGAATTAGCGCGTATCACCCAACTTACCCGCCGCACTATTAGCAAGGCCAAGTCAGGTGAAGATATTTCTTTTGAAAAAATGATGGCCATATTTCAGGCACTAGGCATAGAGCCGGCTTTTTTACACCGCGCGATAAACCCCCGTGATTTAAAAGCGCTGAGTTTTTGGCAGCAATTAAGCGATAAAGAAAAAGATGTTTATATAGCGCTACTAGATATGTATGCCGCCAACAAAAATACCCGTAACTAATCGCTTAGCATGCTCAGTTCTTGCTCTAACTGCTTAACTGTTATCCTAGCCTCATCAATTCTTTGTTCATAACGTTGGCTAATCGCTGCTTGTTCAGCACTCGCTATGTCAGAGCTTAGCGCATTATTCCTTTGCTCTCGCAAAGCCATAATATTGCGATATTGTTCGGGAATTAATTTGCGCTTAATTTCATCCATTCTTTTACTATCTGCCAACCTTTTTAACTCGGCCTCACCTTTAAGACCAGTCTCATTGACATACTGCTTTTTCGCGCCGACTTCACAAGGGGTTTGACTAAAGATGGGCCTGTCTTTTGCATCCTTACATTGATAAAACTCGGCGCTAAAAGCTGGGCTAGATACCACGAATAACCATAAACAAATTTTATGCACGCTACGACTCCATGCGATTTTTAAACACTGCGTGTTTGTGACTAATGAGATTGATAAGAAACTACTTCCCAGACGCTAGCAGCTATAGCTTGCTAATTATTATTATCTAAAAGCTGTTACTGCTATTAAAGCGCAATAAGTGTACTAAAAAATAGCGGTGGCAATCCACTTTTTATGAGAAAAATATTAAGTCCACTAAACACGTAGCTCCCTAGCCTGCTTTTTAATATGGGCCACACTACTTTGCCCTAGCCAAGACAGTGCAATATCGGTATATTTTTTTGGGCCTTTCAACTTTAGGCTGCCGTTTTTTTTCGCCGCTTCAAAATCTTCCCACCCCATCCACACCTTAGTTAATTTTTTTACTGCCACCTCTATAATCACATCACTGGCGAAATCCTGATCAACGTGGCATAGATCAACCTCACCGTCTTCATAGACCAACCAATGCTCACTTTTATTATCAGGCACATCGGTTAAGAAGAAATGTACGATAAACGGGCTAGGCAATTCGGCTAAGGGCTTAGTATTGCGACGTATATCCCACATCAGTAAATCCACATCCACATCCTCTACTGACGGCTCTATATTCAGCCACTCCTGCCCCCACTGCGCCATGCTAAACACCACCGTCTCCAAGGCCTTGCCCGCATCGGTTAATAAATACTCGGCACTACCCCCCACATGTTTTTTTTGATGAGTAATAAGTCCAATCTCAACCAGCTCTTTGAGCCGGTTAGAGAGTAAAGTGCGCGACATACGCGGCACGCCCCGGCAAATATCGTTGAACGCGCTGGAACCAAACAAAAGCTCGCGAAAAATCAACACAGTCCAACGATTACATAAGAATTCAGCCGACATGGCTAACGGGCAATATTGCCCATAACGTACTTTTGAGCTCATGATGTACTCCTTAGTAATCAAGTTACGTTCGCCCAAGCAATGTAACACCAAGCCGCACCGATAGTACAAACTTTGTACTGCCCACAACCAGTACTACATCTGTACCTACCAGTACACTTCCTGAAC
The DNA here is from genome assembly GCF_000373485.1 of Dasania marina DSM 21967. Lineage (NCBI taxonomy): Bacteria > Pseudomonadati > Pseudomonadota > Gammaproteobacteria > Cellvibrionales > Spongiibacteraceae > Dasania > Dasania marina. The sequence continues at coordinate 32,447 of NZ_KB891578.1, read as the reverse complement.
TAGACCCGCAATACGTTCAGGCATAGCCTCAAGCAACTATCGATAAGGAGGCTTAACCGTGAACACGATAATCAAGCAATTAGATAACAGCACTATAACCATAGCCCAACCTGAACTAGACCCGCTGGCAAGTGCCTTACGCGGCGAACTACTCAGTCCAGCCCACGCCGATTATCAACAAGCCCGGCAAGTCTGGAATGGCATGATAGACAAACGCCCGGCACTGATAGTCCGCTGTAGCGGCTGTGCCGATGTCATCACCGCCGTGCGCTTTGCCAAGCAACATAAGCTACTACTATCGGTTAAAGGCGGCGGTCACAATATTGGTGGCAGCGCGGTGTGCGAGGGCGGTTTAATGATAGACCTCAGCGCCATGCGCAGCGTCCAGGTAGACCCGCAAAATCAACGCGCCTTGGTAGAAGGTGGCGCGCTGCTGGGGGATGTCGACCACGAAACCCAATGCCACGGCCTCGCCGTACCCCTGGGGATTAACTCAACCACCGGCGTAGGTGGCTTAGCGCTGGGCGGCGGCTATGGCTGGCTCAGCCGTGCCTTTGGCCACACCGTAGACAATATATTATCGGCTGACATTGTTACCGCCGACGGTGAATTTCTACACCTCTCAGAGCAACAAAACCCCGAGCTCTTTTGGGCTATACGCGGCGGCAGTGGTAATTTTGGCATAGTGACCCGGTTTGAGTTTCAGCTACATCCAGTAGGCCCCATGTTATTAAGCGGCCCCGTCATCTTCCCCATTGAGCAAGCCCAAGAGGTGCTTAAAAACTATAGAGAGATAGCCCCTCAACTACCCGACCAGGCCTCCTGCTGGTTTGTGGTGCGCAAAGCGCCGCCCTTCCCCTTCCTAGACCAGCGCCACCACGGCCAACCGGTACTTATTTTAGCGATGAGTTATTGCGGTGATCTCGCTAGTGGCGAACAAGCACTAGCGCCCTTGCGGCAACTGGGGCAGCCTCTGGCCGATGCCGTAGCGCCACACCCTTATACCGGCTGGCAAGCGGCCTTCGACCCACTACTCACAGCAGGCGCACATAATTATTGGAAATCCAGTGATTTCTTACAGCTACCCGACGGTCTAATCGACATGATTAGCGCTGCCGCACTTAGCCTCCCTTCTGACGATTGTGAAATATTTGTCGCCCAATTAGGCGGTGCCGCTGGCCGAGTCGCCCCCGACGCCATGGCCTATCCCCACCGCTCAAGCTGCTACACCATGAACATACACGGGCGCTGGCCATCTGCCGCGTTAGATGAACGATGTATTAGCTGGGTGCGCGAGCAGCATGTACATGCCGAGGAATATGCCACCGGCAGCGTCTACGTTAATTTTGTTCCCGAAAATAATGAGCCCCGCAAAGTAGGCCCCTATGGCGCCAACAAAGCACGGCTAGAAAAAATAAAAGCGCAGGTAGACCCGGACAACCTATTTCGCTGCAATATTAATATTCAAACAACCAGCAAAGGAGCCGCATAATGAAAAGCTATCAACAGACACCACAACTACTCGCTATCGCCGCTATAACACTCTGCGGATTTAGCCCCTTAAGCCAGGCCGACGACAAGGAAACAGCGGCCAGTAAAATTGCCCGCGCCATGAGCGCCGCCCCCGCAGACATAAGCCAGCAGGCCACCATCATGGATGTGGATGGCAGTATATTACGACAAGGCAGCAACGGCTGGGTGTGCCTACCGGGTGTAGGCTTAATCCCCGGCGACAAACACCCTATGTGTAATGACAAGGTTTGGATGGCATGGATGAAGTCGGCCAAAAACGGCGCGCCATTTTCAACCCAAGTGATAGGCGTCTCTTATATGCTGGCCGGCGATGCCTTGGTTAATAACGACAACCCAGCAGCAACCGACCCCAATGATGGCGGCGTGTGGGTACAAGAAGGCCCGCACATCATGCTATTAATGCCGGATAAAACCGCACTCGCCGAACTACCCCGTAACCCCTATGTCGGGGGCCCTTATGTTATGTGGGGCAACACCCCTTTAGTACACGTCATGTTACCCATTGAGGCAAAACCACAAGCCCCCAAGCCCGCCACAGCACTGAGAGTAAATTAATAAGCCTGCCGACACTAATCCTGCTGTTGACTATGGTGTATTGCAGCATCAGCCCCTATCATTAGGGGCCATGCATTCCTCTAAACCAGCGCCATCACTTTCAACTATGGGCAAACTGCCGACACTACAGCATCAAGCCGTTAGAGATTTAGCCTGGGTTTGTTTTAGCCCGCCACTGCTAAACGCATTACCCGGCAGCAAGGCCGACATAGTAACAGGCCTACAAAACGACAGCGCCTTATTAAGCTGGCTAAGCGCACAGGACCAGCAACCACAGCAGCTCAACCAATACCTCAGCCAACTCAAAAGCCCACGCTTAGGTATTTATTACGAAGCGCTATGTGCCTACATTTGGCAGCACTACCCCGGCCGGCAATTACGCTGTAAAAACCTACAAGTGAGCGATAACGGTAAAACCTTTGGCGAGTACGACCTGATAGGCCAAAGCGCAACCGGGCTATACCATATAGAAGTGGCGGTAAAATTTTATTTAGGCCTTAGCGAAAAAGATAACGAAGCGAATAGCCACTGGCAGCAATGGCTAGGCCCCAACTGCAACGATAGGCTAGACAAAAAACTACACCGCTTGCGCGATCATCAACTACCACTATCCCGCACGACACCGGGCATCGCCGCCTTACAACAGCAGGGCATCCCAGCGCAACAGCTGCACAGCCGCTTACAATTACAAGGCTATCTCTTTTACCCTGCCCATAGCGCATTAGCCACGCCCGTACACAGCCACTCACAACATTTACGAGGGCTATGGTATTACCAGCGGGACTTTATCAAATTACTCAAGCAACAAGCTAACAGCCACTGGCTAGAACTGGACAAACCACTGTGGCTGTCCCCCGCTGTGCTATACCAAGAGCACAGCCCAGCGCCTTTAAACAGCGAGGCTATGGCGCAATCTATCAACGATTATTTTACTAACACCATAAACCCGCAGCACAAAAGCCAAAAACAACGCCCTTTACTATTAGCACAGATGCAACAACAGACACAGCGCTGGCAAGAGCAGCAACGCTGCTTTGTGGTGCCCGATTACTGGCCTTGGGGTAAAGCGTAATAGGGTTTAGCAAGCCGCAATGAGGGTTACTCAGCTACAAACGACTATTGTCACGCCATTGTTTGCGCATATTAGCCATAAATACGGATTCCTCAGGCACGCTCACCTCATTAATTAACCGCGTCACAAAAGCATCAACTTCTTTTTTATCATCATAGCCTTTGATAGCTGTATGGCGCACCTTCACAAACTTGTCATTTAGCAGCACCACATAGGTCTTAGAGGCATTGGTGTTTTGTACTAAGTCTATATATTCATTTTCAAAATACAGCACTTCAACGTTGCTATTCGCTAGCGGTAAATGTCTAAGTTGATCAGGGCTAAAATCAGTGTCGCTAAACTCTAACTGCTGGTGAGTCAGTACTATGTTTTTCCTGATATTAGCCGCCTCTTTCTCTAACAGGCCCACAATATCTTGCTGCCAGTAAGGCGACCTAACGGGATACACAAACACATCGATATAGTCCATATCATTACTCTTGTGTATATACCTGACTTGGGCTCCCTGATAAGGGTGGTGGTAGTAAGCGATGCCATCGCGCAGGTAATTATTCGCCACTTCAGGTGTTTGTAATTCGACTTCATAATTATTAGAGTCTAAAACGTGGGCTAAATACCCAGCACTAAAGTAATCACCTTGCTGTATATCGTGTAGCAAGTGGGAGCTTATACTCTTGGCTATATCACCCTCTATATCTTGCTGGGTATTTAATACGGAAAGTCTAAGCTCTATAGGCAGGTCATAGTCAAAATTGCCCAGCTCGTAGCCATACCAGTATATCCCTGCATCCACTTTAATATGCTGCGTCATAATCATAGGCGCAATCATTAGGGTCAACCCTGCCGTCACCGCACTGCCCAGCTCTTCGGCATCCTCATCGTGATAACGTGCCGTAGACAGCACCAACTGATAGCCTACTTCCTTATTGGCATACAACACATCTTCAAAAACATCAGCGCTTTTTAACACACTATAAAATTTTTCAAGACTGACATGGTTTAAATCACAATGATCCAGCACAGAACCCCTGTCAAAATCTTCACAAGCCTTGCGAAAGTCATCATCAGGCTGTTTTAAAAAAACAGTAATAGGGGGTAATTTTGCTAAACCCTGCTGATAAGCCGCCATGGGTACTTGATTAGTTACTGAACAAGCCGTTAGCAGCAGTGATGACAGTAATAACAGATACCTCATTATCCATCTCCATGATTTATTATTGTATTTGCCAGCAAAGAGCCCTTACACCTAGACCGGCATAGTCAGTAACACAGAAACCACAGTGTACAATCTTCAATCAATCGACACTAAGCTGCGCTGGCTAAATTCAATATCACCGACCTAGCAGCGGCTAAACCACACCCTGCTGCGCCAACCACTGCTTAAGCTGCGACAATGACAGCGCACCCGACAGCCGCGCATGCTCTTTACCCCCCTTAAACAGTATCAGCGTGGGTATAGAGCGTATCTGCCACCTTGTCGCTATAGCCTGTTGCTGCTCAGTATTTAATTTAGCTAAGCGTAGTTTGGGCTCTAGTGCGGCGGCGGCCTGCTCAAATACGGGCGCAAAGCTCTTGCAGGGCCCGCACCAAGGCGCCCAGCAATCCACCAATACCGGAATATCATTATGATTGAGCATAGCTGCCACATTGGCTGAGCTCAGCGTAGCGGCCTTGCCTATAAACAGAGGCTGTTTACACTTACCGCACTTGGGCTTATCGGCCAAGCGCTGCTCGGGCAAACGGTTTTTGCTATTACAGCCCGGGCAAGTCACATTAATAGATGACATAAACTCATACTCACTATAGATTTATAAACATTAGCTTAGCGACCCAACACAGTATTAATGTCAAAAGTCACTGCCTAATCACGGCCATACCATTATACAATAGCAGCTTAGCTAACAAACCCAGGTGGAACAGGTCGCTAGCAATGCCCTATTATTACACCTATACCTTATAGAGTTACCGCAGTAGACCTATGACTGACAACCGAACCGCAATGAAAACCCACCTACGCCGAATTTACACCCTCTTACTTTTGGCTTTCACTACCTTAAGCCTAGGCGCCTACGCTAGCCCTATTAGCTATTTTAAAGAAGATGGCCGCACCAACTGGCAATATATCGCCAACTTTTCCAGCGGCGTGTTGATTATACTACTGTCCTGCACCGCCATTAGCCTATTTTTTAGCAGTCGCAAAACTAAAAAAGCCAACCGCCAGCTTAACGATATACGTGCTGTATTAGAGCAGCGGGTACAGGAACGAACCGTTAACCTAGCTGAGGCCAGCAAACAGTTACTGGCTTCAGAAACCTACATCAAGAATATTTTAAGTTCCATGCCCTCTATGTTAATAGGGCTAGACAGCCAAATGCACATCACCCAATGGAACCACTGCGCCGAAGAAACCACCGGCATTAGCGCCGATAAAGTACTAGGCAAAAACTTGTGGGCGGCCTACCCCGCCGTCACGCTGTCACAGCAACAAATAGAAGAAGTCATTACCGAGCAAAAACCCGCCACCCTCAAACACAACCAACGTGGCCAGTATTATTTTGACATCACCATTTACCCACTTAAAGATCACACAGAAGCGGGCGTTGTAATCTTAATAGACAATGTCACTCTGCGCTCTATAGCCGAAAATAAACTTATACAAAGAGATAAGATGTCATCCATGGGTGAACTAGCCGCCTCCATGGCTCACGATATAGATACCCCGCTGCAAGCCATATTTAGAGATTTAAAAAGCATACAGCAAACCATACATTCTAATGATCCCGAGATCGCCGCCACCTTAGATGACGCCGTAACAAGAGCCAATCAGGCCTCGCAAATCATACGTAACCTATTAGACTTTGCCCACAGTAATGACCGCAAGAAAAGGCCAGAAAGCCTAACCGAATTAATAGATCACACCCTGGAGCTAGCAGGCAATGCCTTCTCAGACCCTTCCGGCTTGCACTTTAAAGATATCAACATCATTAAAGACTATCAGGACGAGCTGCCAGCCATACCCTGCTATAAAACCGAATTACAACAAGTTTTTCTCAGCTTATTTCGCCATGCCTGCCACGCCATAGCCAGTAGCAATAAAGATGACAGCCCTACTATCAAAATTCAATTACTGACCTGCTATGACTCACTGTGGCTAAAAATTCAACACAATGGCTTAGGCCTAACTGCAAAAGAACAGCACGAGATTTTTGAGCCCTTCTATCACGATAGAATAAACCCCAAAAGCACCGAAGCCGAAAATCGCCTGTCGTTTTCACAATTTATTATTGTAGAACATCATCAGGGGCATATTTTCGTCACCTCTGATGTCGATGTGGGTACAACTTTTCATATAGAGTTTCAGTTGCCGAAAAAATAACGCGCAAGTGGCAAGTGGCAAGTGGCAAGTGGCAAGTGGCAAGTGGCAAGTGGCAAGTGGCAAGTGGCAAGTGGCAAGTGGCAAGTGGCAAGTGAAAGCTTAATATTGGTATCTTTACTTGCAAGGTTTTTCAATATTTTTTTGGCAGTCTAACTGTTGTAGCGGACTGCCCACTATTCGTTATTGAAACACATCCCCAACTCGTCATACCGGCCTTGAGCCGGTATCCATGTGTAGTTAGCTGAGTGATGACGCAGGGTACTGATCAATAAAGTAATAAAATCTTATCACTAACTAACGTCTGGCTAGAAATATTCGTTTATGGATACCGGGTCGAGGCCCGGTATGACGGAAGGACGCTTTATTCCCTACAAGTAATCTATAAGTCACAGTTCGATAAAAAGTCTGATTAGGCTATTAAGTTTTTCCCAACATTTATTAGCAGACTAACTATTGCCATACACTCCAACTCGTCATACCGGCCTTGAGCCGGTATCCATGCGTAGTTAACTGAGTGATGACGCAGGGTACTGATCAATAAAGTAATAAAATCTTATCACTAACTAACGTCTGGCTAGAAATATTCGTTTATGGATACCGGGTCGAGGCCCGGTATGAAGGAAGGACGCTTTATTCCCTACAAGTAATCTATAAGTCACAGTTCGATAAAAAGTCTTAATAGGCTATTAAGTTTTTCCCAACATTTCTTAGCAGACTAACTATTGCCATACACTCCACCTTGTCATACCGGCCTTGAGCCGGTATCCATGCGTAGTTAGCTGAGTGATGACGCAGGGTACTGATCAATAAAGTAATAAAATCTTATCACTCACTAACGTCTGGCTAGAAATATTCGTTTATGGATACCGGGTCGAGGCCCGGCATGACGAAAGGGACTTTAACTCGCATCTGCAAGTTTGCGCCTTACAACTCTATTATTTTTTCTTACCCCAACCGGTACTTTTCATACCGGTTAATGGCCTGCGCTTAGGTTTAGGTTCGCTATCAACAGCCAGCTCATTAGTTTGAACAGGCTTATCAACGGGCTTTGGTACTGCTGGCGTATTCCTGTTTTCATGCGAGTTATATGCCGCTTTATTAATGGGCTTCCTCACGCTTGTTTGCATATTCTTTTTCTGTGGAGCTCTTTCTGAACGGCTATTTTTTTGCGTATTCTTTTCTTGCGCACTCTTTGCTTGTACCCTTCTTTTTGGCTCGCTCTTTTTTGACTCGAACTGTAAGTTAGACGCAGGCAAGTCCTTCAACGGTTCAAAACCCGCAATCACTTTGCGTGTAATAATCTGCCCTAATCTGCGCTCTATCGCGCACAGCCGTTTAAAATCATCCCTAGAAACTAAAGACAGCGCCTCACCGCTGGCGCCAGCCCTGCCGGTGCGGCCTATGCGGTGTATATAATCGTCGGCATCATCGGGCAAGTCGTAGTTCACCACGCATTGCAGCTCGTCTATATCGATACCACGGGCGGCCACACCGGTGGCCACTAACACGGTTATTTTACTCGCCTTAAAATCCGCTAATAGCTGGGTGCGCATAGCTTGGCTGCGGCCGCTGTGTATAGATTCGGCTTTAACACCGCGCTTCTCCAACTGGCTCACTAATTTAGCCGCACCGTGTTTAGTACGTATAAATATTAAGGTTTGGGTCCAACTATGCTCGGTCAGTAAATGGCTGAGTAGCGCAGATTTTTTATCCTTATCGACACTCACCAACCACTGCGTAATTTGGGCAGTGATAGCTTCGTCAGGCGTTAAGCTGATTTCCACTGGGTTATGGATGGCCGTTTTCGCTAACATCCTCACCTCATCGGATAAGGTGGCAGAAAACAGCAGGTTTTGCCTGCGCTCAGGCAAACGCGCAATAATCTTATTGATGTCGGCGATAAAGCCCATATCTAACATGCGATCGGCTTCGTCTAACACCAACACTTCCAGCTCATCAAAATACAGAGCGCGCTGGTGCGCCATATCCAATAAGCGGCCCGGCGTGGCCACTACTATATCTACGCCATCTATTAATTGCTGCTTTTGCGGTTGCTCATCAACACCGCCAAATAGGGTCATGGTTTTTACGTCTACATGCTTGCCATACACATTAATATTCGCCGCCACCTGCATAGCCAGCTCACGGGTAGGCACTAATACTAAGACACGCAGGCGCTTAGCCCGTCGCTTACGCTCACCCGCCAGCGCTTCCAGCAGTGGCAACACAAAGCTAGCCGTTTTGCCGGTGCCCGTTTGCGCCGTAGCCAATACATCTCTACCTGCCAATACCGCTGGTATAGCCTGCGCCTGTATAGCCGTAGGCGTGGTGTAACCCTGCTCGGTAACAGCTTGTAATATAGGGGCAGATAAACCCAATTGTGTGAATGTCATGACAGGTCTCGCTAAGTCCGGATAAATCCGGATAAGTCTCGATAAAAAGACAGGTGGCAGATAGCCGCTAAGAATACCATTTATCGCCACACAAGGATTCACAAAAATCGCTCACTAGCCATGGCTAAGCCCACCGCGCGGCTGTTTGCAGAAGCACATAACGGCTATGCCAAGGCATTAGCCAGCCGATAGCGGCCCTGATAATCAAATATTTTTTCACGCACCACCCAATAGCGTTTTTGCTGGCGGCCTATCACAAAGTCTGGCGCCCTAAAAAGGTGGCTCTGTTGAAGTAAGGCGTCTACCGTATCGGTATTAACGTTTTGCTGGCGATCTTTTAAATGCTGCTTGCAAAATTGGTGATAAAAAGCGCCCCGCTGCGCCGCCGTATCAAAGCCAAAATACTCGGCCAGCTCGGCGCCCTCTTCATCGTGGTAAGTGACTTTTAAACGCGGCTGGCCCTTGGCGCTTTTCGCCTGGCTAAAACTCATACCGCTGCAGCGTAACACCTTGGCATCGCGTAATTGCAAAGCTGCTTTTAATTGATTATCAGGGTCTACCAACAAATACTCACAGTGGCTGCATACCCGCGCGGCTATATCATTTTCGCCATTACAGTTAGGGCATTCTTTAAAGCGATAGCGAAAGTCGCATTGTTGTTTTTTTTGCGGCTGTTGTTGGTTTTTTCCTTGTTCTAGCTCTTGTTTTTGTTCTAGTTCTAGTTCTAGTTCTGGCTGAGCACTCACAACAACTAAGCCCTGGCAACGCCGGCCATAGTGCTCTACCAAGTCACCATCACTATCCACCAAACCCCAAAATTGATTGCGGTGCTGGCAAACCGGGCAAGGCACGTCTACCGCCACCGCATTGCTATCGGGTTTGGCCTGGCCTATTTCTGGCCTAAATAAATCATGGGGGTTGCCAGCATAATCCAACACCAAGCAGTCTTGTTTACCCGGGCTTAAGCGCAGGCCACGGCCTATAATTTGTTGATATAAGCCTACCGATTCGGTGGGCCGTAAAATGGCAATTAAATCCACATGTGGCGCGTCAAAACCGGTAGTCAACACTGATACATTGACTAAAAATTTTATCTGCTGCGCTTTAAACGCGTTAATCACACTATCGCGGGCGCGCAGGCTCATATCGCCAACAATCAACGCGCTACAATCGCTGGGCAGGTAGCCCATAATCTCGCGGGCATGAGTCACCGTCGCCGCAAAAATCATCCCCCCTTTTCTATCGCTGGCCTGGTCTACGATTTGCGCGATAATGCGCTTAGTGGCGCGTTTCGCCCCTTTTAATACCCGGTTTACATCCGCCTCACTGGGCTGAAAATAACCCTGATGGCCGCTAGGGCGCAGCTGCTCAAAATCGTATAAGGCTACCGGGGCATCTTGCTGGGTGACAGGGGTTAAAAAATGGTCGTTTATCATCTGTCGTAACGGCAATTCAAAAATACACACTTTAAAAGCGCAGGCCTCGGTGTTTTTAACCGCATTTTGGGGGATGTGTTGCTGGTAAATCCAACCACTCTCTAGGCGATAGGGTGTAGCCGTTAGGCCCAACACTTTTAACTGCGGGTTAAAGCTTTTGAGGTGGCTGATAATAGTTTGATATTGGGAATCGGCATCCAAAGACACCCTATGGCACTCGTCAATAATCACCAGCGAGAAATGATCATCAAAGGCAGCCAAGTTACGGCTCACCGACTGCACGCTGCCAAAGACTACCTGCGTATCTGCGTCTTTTTGCTTAAGACCCGCCGCAAAAATACTGGCCTTAAAACCATAGTTGGCATACTTGCTGTGGTTTTGCTCCACCAGTTCCTTAACATGAGCCAGCACCAAAATGCGGCGTTTGGCTAAACGCGCCAACTCGGCAATCACCAAACTCTTACCCGCACCGGTAGGCAACACAATCACCGCCGCCTCATCGCTGGCGCGAAAATGGCTAAGCGTGGCGTCCACGGCTTGCTGTTGGTAAGGGCGTAAAGTAACGGGCATAGCCCAGCTCGTCATCCATAGTGGTTTAAAGCTAGCGATTATACGTAATATCTTAGGGTTTGGGTGCATGATTAAACGCAAGCAGCCCTTAAGCCGCTATAATGTCCACACAAAACCACTAGCCCTATGAGGAACCCGCGTGCAGTTTAAGCCCGTAGACAAAACCCAGTACAAACAACGCTACAAAACCGTAGGCATAGCTTTAGTTACTGTGTTGGTGATTTTAGCTCTCAGCTTTTCGACGCTATTAGTAACGCTATGGGGCGAGGCTAATTCAGGGGATAATTTTTGGCTGAACTTCAGCGGTGTCGCCCTAGCGGCCATCATAGTCACAGGTTTGTTACGCCACTATAAAGGACACTCTTATTTAACTGATCTCAGCTATGTGTGGGATTTAAAACAAGAACTCAACCGTATTAACCGCAAGCTACGGCCTATACGCAGCGCTGCTGAACAAGGCGATGCCTCCGCCCTATTAATTTTGCACTATTACTATCAAGGCTGCGAACAGCTGTGGACGCTGGATGACAACACACTGGTGTTGCCAGAACTCAAGCAGTGGCAGGTTGATTTACAAAATTGGCTGACGCAGTTTGCTGTGGAGGTTAATGCAGCGGATTATCGTCGTGAATTATTGCAAGCCTATTAATCAATATTGTGCACTGCGGGGTTAATAAACAATTAATAACTACGCGGATCGCAAGCACAGCCTGTCGTTACGCCGGTGCTAGCCGGAGCCCATCAACAACGCTACTTACCAGCAATAAATTCGGGCTTACAAAACACCCTCTACCGCCCGCACAAACAACTGCCTATATTGCTCTGCAGTAAAAGCAACGGGGTTACTCCCCGCCGAAGGATCTTCGGCAGCCATGCTGCCAAGCAACTCGGCCTGCGTACTGTTAATGCCTATGCCAGCCAAGGTTGCAGGTATGCCCACCTGCTGGCGCAAATCCAGCACCCATTGCAAAAAGGCGGCAAAACTCCCTGGCAAATCTAAATAAAGCGCCAACCGTATTATCTTTTGCTCTATCGCCGGCCGATTAGCTTGCAACACATAGGGCATCAAAATCGCATTTAACATACCGTGGTGGGCATCGTATAAGGCCCCCAAGGGGTGCGCCAAAGCATGCATAGCTCCCAAGCCTTTTTGAAAGGCGGTGGCCCCTAAAGTGGAGGCAACCAGCATCTGCATTCTGGCCTCTAGAATATCCCCCTGGGCAACCGCTAGCGGTAAATAATTTTTGATTAAACGCATGCCTTCAACCGCCACACCCGCGGCCATGGGGTGATAGCTAGGCGAGCAATACGCTTCCAAGTTATGCGACAAGGCATCCATACCCGTAGCGGCGGTTAGCTGGGATGGCAAGCCCACGGTTAATTGCGGATCTAAAATCACTATGCTGGGTAATATCTTGGGGTGAAAAATAAGTTTCTTTAATTGCTTGGCCTCATCGGTAATGACCGCAACGCGCCCCACCTCCGAGCCGGTGCCCGCCGTAGTTGGCACCGCCACTATGGGGGCTATGCCACGGCTAATAGCCTTACTCCAGTTATCCCCAACATCCTCAAAGGCCCACAGTTCAACGCTTTGTCCCGACATAAACGCAATAGCCTTACCTGCATCTAAAGCCGAGCCGCCGCCAAAAGCGATCACCCCATCATGTTTTCCCTCATTAAAAACCAGTACACCGTCGCTAATATTTTTAGCCGTTGGGTTACCTTTAATGCGGCTAAACAAACCACAGCGTAAACCCGCCTTACTACAAGCCGCTAGGCTTTGCTGCAGCATAGGCAAATCGGCAAGCCCGGGGTCGGTCACTAATAGAGGTGCTTTGATGCCTAAGCTGTGACAGGCATCGGCCAGCTCGCTGATACGACCTACCCCGGCGCGTATGGCGGTGGGGTAATTCCAGTTGGCGGTAAAGTGTGATTCATTCATCAGTGGCTCCGGTACGGCTATGTAATCAAAGCAATGGCAATTTAAAAACAAAAATGACAACGATTAAAGCTTAAATAATTTCGAAGTAGCGTTGTAACTCCCAATCACTTATATGACGCCTAAACTCACGCTCCTCCCACTCGCGGGTTGCTGCAAAATGTTCAACAAACGGCTCACCCAATAATAATTTCGCGGCCGTGGATTGTTTGAGTTTTTGCGCCGCCTCCCATAGCGTCTTAGGCAATGCCAACTCGGCTGCATGGATTTGTTCATAAGCATTGCCTTTTACCTGTGGCTCTGGCTCCAGCTTATGTTCTATACCGTATAGGCCCGCACCCAACGCTGCAGCTATAGCTAAATAGGGGTTGGCATCGGCCGCCCCCAAGCGCAGCTCCACCCGTTGCGACTTGCTATTACCGGGGATAACCCGCAACGCGGTGGTTCGGTTCTCTACCCCCCAGGTAGCATCGGTAGGTGCCCAAAACCCAGGTATCAAACGGCTATAACTATTAACGGTGGGTGCAAACATAGCCAGCAGCTCAGGCATCAGCCGCTGCTGGCCAGCTACAAAGTGGTGCTGAGTAGCGCTCATATTATGTGGATTATTGTCATCAAAAAAAACTGCACTGCCATCGGCAATATTTTTTAATGACAGATGGATATGACCACTTTGCCCGGGGTAATCACCAGACCACTTCGCCATAAACGTGGCCATCATATTATTGCGCTGCGCCAGCACCTTCATAAAGGTTTTAAACAAGGCCGCCTTATCACCGGCGGCCTCGGCCTCATCGTATGTAATAGCCGCTTCCAAAACGCCGGGGCCGGTTTCGGTGTGCAGGCCCTCTATGGGGAAATCCATCAACTCCGCCATAGCCAAAATTTTCTGATACAACTCAGCATGCACTGAGTTGCGAATAATGGAATAGCCAAAAAAATCGGGCGTTATCGGTTTTAAATTGCGGTAACCTTTTTCACGTATGCTATCGGGAGTTTCATCAAATAGGAAAAATTCATATTCCAAGGCAGCCATTGCCTCATAGCCCATAGCCTTAGCTTTTTCTATGACCTTGCGCAAAGCCGCCCGTGGGCAGACCTGCTCGGCGGCACCAGCAAACTCAGCAATAAAGATAAGTTGCTTGGGCTCATCAACCACATCACGGCAACTGTTCGGCAAAATGCGTACCGGCGCATCGGGGTAACCCGTGGCCCAACCGGTGTAGCTAACATTGTCGTATAACTGATCTTTGCTATCCCAACCCAACACCACATCGCAAAAAGCAAAGCCATCATCCAGCGCCGAGAAAAATTTTTGCTTGCTCATATACTTGCCACGCATAACGCCGTCTATATCAAACAGCCCTACCTTGACATGGCTTAAACCGCGCTCCTCAACGATACGCTTTGCATCCGCCACCGTTTTTACATCTCTTGCCTGCAACATAATGCCGTATCCCTCTTAAAAGAGTTAAAACTTCATGGCTATGCCGGTGCATAGCTCATGCATGCAACTGGGCCATTACCGCTGTTAATCCGCGTGTGCCATAGGCGGTTATTTTTTAAGAATAGCTTATTCTGGCGGCAGCGCGGTACGCTAGGGGACTTCGAGGAAGCGAAAAGTGGACGCGCCATTCGATGGCGCAACTTTACGACTTAAGAAACTGCTTTACCTTTGAACTGGGCAACAGCATAAACGCCTTATTAGGCCTAACGCTAAACGCTGCATTTATTGTAATTTTGGAAGTCATTAAATAGCGGCCTCTTTTAGAATATCGCGCGCCTCTGTCACCCGTTTTAATTCGGCCTTGAGCCTGTGTAACTCCTTATGGGAGGACTACTTAGCCTGATACTCCGCGACCCCTTCCCCATAACGATCTCGCCAGTTATACAAGCGCTTGGCAACATCCGCTATCGAGTAGCCTTTTTCGGTGACCTGCTTAACAGCAGCAAGCTTGAATTCTTCGGTGTATCTTTCCCCAGCCATAGTGGCCTCCTCTTTAAATACACTGTAACGTTAAGAGTGTCTAGTGACGTAGAGGCGATTCAATCGTGTATTTTTCCATGCTTAATATCCCTAAGCATTGTAATGTTTTAACTAGTAATATTATTAATTAGCACACTCTATTGATAACAACCGCCATTTTTTATTTAATAATAGCCGCTTAATCTAAGCAAAATACGGACTATTCAACTACGCTATACTGCAAGCACATTTACCCGCACACTGCGTTTATGTATTGACTATAAAAGCAATTTATTTCTAAACCACTAGGAATCTATATTGATGAATAGCTCTTACCTCAATCAACACCCTGAGTTTATTGCGATAGGCGTAGCTATCTGCGGAATTATCGTCGCGGGTTTTATAGCCAGATGGTTTGAAAAACTGCTAAACCTACTCGATAGATTTGTACGAAAAATCTCACCTTTACGTGCCGACCAATTAGCAACGGCAACACCGCGAGGCATCATTTCACGAGTGGTTTATTACGCCACTGTGATTTTTTTCCTATTGCTTGCTATTCGCATTCTCGGTATTTTCGCGCTCACCGAATGGCTAGATTTATTTCTCGGTTATATCCCGCAAATTTTGCTAGGCGGCTTTATTATTATCTCTGGTTATTTACTGGGGATTTTGGTTTATAGCGTAGTCAGCAACTTACTACACCCAGGCCAAAGCAAATTGTTACCACGCCTAGCACAATTCATCGTGGTGATTACTGCTGTGATGACCGGCCTAGAGCAAATGAAAATTGACGTCACTTTTGTCACCAATGTGATAGTGATTATCCTAGCCTCTTGCCTAGGCGGCCTCTCCTTAGCCTTTGCACTGGGTTCAAAAACCTTAGTAGCTAACCTGCTTGCGCGCCGCGGGCTAGCGCACTTAGCCGTGGGCGATACCATTATAATTGGCGATGCTCGCGGTATTATTATCGAGTTCACCGCTACCGGTGTAGCACTAGAAACCGAAGCCGGTGTTACCCACATACCGTCTGCTCGTTTTCTTGAACTCGACGTCACTGTGGTAAGCCCATGAACGTTGATAGCCTACTGGTTAATTTTGCCAGCCATCACCCTGGGGATGTGGCTGACCGTATGGATAATCACCCCGCCGAAGAAGTTGCTGCACTACTGCAAACGCTGCCTGACGAAACCGCCTGCGCGGTAGCCTCAAGGTTAGCCAGCAGGCCACTGTCAGCGGTGCTACACACTCTCTGCCAGCGCAAGCTGGGGGCAATGCTAGTAGCCGGCCACTATGCGGATGTGACGTCCTTGGTCTCTCATATGGCCAGCGACCTCCAACAGCAGGTACTGGCGGAGGCCCTAGAGCATGATAAGGAACAGCTAAGCCGCTTGTTTCACAACTCATTGAAAACCTTATCGGGCATCGCTAGCCCAGATTTTGTGCGGGTGGAGCTAAGCAACCGCTGTCGCGTCGTACTCGAACAATTGATTAACAATGATGTAACTGAGGAGCAACCCATCTTTGTCATCAATGAGTTCGGCGAATATCAGGGGATAGTTTCAAGCATGGTGTTATTGCAGGAAAAAAATACCGACCGCACTATTGCCGATGTATTACAGCATGTCGAAGCCCTAAGCGGCATTACCCCCTTTGCCGCTGCCCTAGCGGCACCGCAGTGGACACGATTTCGCGCGCTGCCCGTTATCGACAACCAGTCACGTTTACTGGGTGCGTTAAGCTTTGAACAGCTAGTCAGAGCACACAATGGTTTAATCGATGAGCATTTCGGACTGGGTGAATTAATAGGCGAAGTTGCCACCGGCTATATCGATGTCTGCGCCAGCCTGATGGAAATCACCGTAGGGAGAAACCGCGTTGAACCTGATTAATGCCCTTAAGGCCGATTACTTTTTCCGCCACCCGGTGGAAGCCGCACGCTTTATTGAACAGGCCAACACCCAGCACTTAGACATTAGCGGGGTACCCGTTGCTAGCCTAAGCCCACTGTTTGAACGCCTAGATCCTGGCCATGTACGCGAGCGATTTCTCGCCCTACCGCAGGCATTACAACTTGAACTGATAGCCAGCTTATCCATAGGCACCACCTTAACTATATTGCGTAACCTCAATGAGTTAGAGCGCGACGACTTGTTAGCCGCACTATCGGAAGGTAGCGCCAGCGAGATTCGCAAACTGCTAGCATTCCCAGAGAATACCGCCGGTTATTACATGGACAGGCTACACGGCCATTACCGTAGCAACATGACAGTACACGAGGCACTAGAACGTGTTCGTGACTCTAATCGCCGCCGCACACGATCCATCTATGTTGTCGACGATAATGGCCAACTAGCGGGCCGGGTCGACTTACAGGATATGGCGCTATCTACCGGCGAAACACTGCTTACTAGCCTGTTAAACCCCGTGGAAGGCACAGCCCAGTTAACCGATAGGCGGGAGGAGCTAGTCAAAACCTTTGACCTATACCGCACCGACTCCATTCCCGTTATTGACCACGACCGTAAATTGATTGGCGTGGTTCGCTACGCGGCGCTGTTTCAAGCGGCGGAAGATGAAGCAACCGTAAACATCCAAACCATGGTGGGCGCCAGCGCTGATGAACGGGCGCTTTCGCCAGCCCTGTTTGCCGTCAAAAAACGCCTGCCTTGGCTGCATATTAATTTGCTTACCGCCTTTTTAGCGGCTTCCGTAGTGGGCATATTTGAAGCTACCATTGCGCAATTTACCGCACTGGCCATACTGCTGCCGGTAGTCGCCGGCCAATCGGGTAACGCCGGCTCCCAGGCTTTAGCGGTAACCATGCGCGGCCTCGCACTTAAAGAAGTCACCGGTTTGCAATGGAAAATCGTGCTAGCCAAAGAGCTGAAAGTCGGTTTGATCGACGGCTGCGTGCTGGCAATCACCTGTGGTTTAGGCGTATATGTGTGGAGCCAATCTTTTGGCCTGGCGTTAGTTATCGCCATCGCCATGGTGTGCTCTATGATCGCTGCTGGGTTGGCGGGCGCCTTAGTACCGATGATTTTAGTGCGAATAGGGCAAGACCCAGCCACCGCCTCGTCCATTATTTTAACCACCGTGACCGATGTGGCAGGGTTTATTTCCTTTCTCGGCACCGCCACCTTGCTGTCGGCCATGCTTTAAATTGAAAGTATTAGCCCCGGTTAAAAAAGGGTGAATTTAATACTCGAGTGTTGCTAGCTTTGTTGCTTTGGATTCCGGCTCGCAGGCCGGCATGAGCAGGCCCATATCAACACAAATCCAGCAAGCCGTACCAGCCCCCACTACCCCGCCTTCTCAGCAGGCTTAACAGTTTTAGGGATAACAGGCTTATTGCACTGAGGGTTTTTGCCCGCAGCTTTGGCCTGTAAATATAAAGGCCGCATTTTGCCGAGGTTTTCGCGCAGGCGCTCAGCGCGATTATTAGGGTCGGGGTGGGTGGACAGTAACTCTGGTGGCGTCTTACCGTTACCTGCCATCAGCTGCCACAGACGTACCGCGTGGGCGGGGTCGAAGCCGGCTTTAGCCATTAGGCGCTGGCCTATATCGTCGGCCTCTGTTTCATGGGTGCGGCTAAAGGGCAGCTGCACGCCCACATAGGCACCCATACCCAGAGCCGCCATAATAATGGACTGCTGCTCGTTATTAGCGGTGGCTATGCCTGCTAACGTCATACCTATTACGGTAAGCTGTGCGGTAGACATGCGCTCGGCTGAGTGTCTGGCAATCACATGGCCTATTTCATGACCCATCACCGCCGCTAGTTGATCGGGCGTTTCGGCTAATTGCAGCAGCGCGGTATAAACCCCCACCTTGCCACCGGGCATGGCAAAGGCATTCACGCTATCGCTGTTAAATACCGCTATATCCCAGTTAGGGGGCAAAAACTCATAGTCGGCAGTGGCCTCGACAATTAGCGGGTCTATCACGCAGTGCACATAGCGGTTCACCGCCTTATCCTTCTCCAACCGCTCCTGCTGTTTCATCTCAGTAAAGGACTTAGCCGCAGCCGGGGCTATTTGATCGCTATCCACCATCATTAATTGCTTGCGGCCCGTGGGCGAAGTGGCGCAGGCGCTGACTAGTGAGCACAGTAATAGGCTAATAATAAAGCGGGGCATGTCGAATCCTTGCGGGTGTAGTTGAGGCTATTTTAACCGCATTAAGCAGAATATCTAGCGACCATTCCAAACTAGATGCAGTGCAAAAAACAACCAATACTATCTGTCGTATTTTCAAGCCCATCTAGCGCACACAAATGCCATTAAGCCCTACTCTCCCCCATGGCCTTACGTTACAATCAGCCCACAAAAATACACGCAGTAAGCCAGCGCCGCACTCACCCAGCACCTAAGACTCATCATGTTTTTTAACGATGAACGCCTACAATTTTTTAAGCCCCTGTCTAGCAAATACCGCGAGCAGATCGTGCAGTGCCTGGTGCTTTTGTATCAACGTCAATACAGCTCTAGCGCAGATTATGGCCAGTCGCTAAACCGCAGCCAGTTGATAGAGATTTTAGAAGAAGCGCTGGCCCGCTCGCAGGACTTGGTATTTGAAGTTGAGCCGCCAGAGCAAAGCCAGCAGCCAGAGCTATATAAAGAACAAGCACACGAACAAGAACAGCGCTTTAAAAACCACCGCGAGCAAGCCAACTGGGTACTCAAGCAATTAATAGAAGCTGGCTGGTTAGAGTGCCAAGTGGATGCCGCCACACTGCAATCCACCTATCCTTTTAGCCGCATGGGTCGTATTTTCTCGCTGGCCTTATTAGAGTCGGATAATAGCCAAATACGCACCCGCCACCGCAATACCCGCAATACACTGAATGCCTTAGAGGCTTTTATTAATCGCGGCGAAGTTTACGACTTGCTGGATGCCTATGAATATTCCGAGCGCATTATCACCGACTTTACCGATGTTATCTCAGAGTTAGAGGAGCGCAAGCGCGAGTTGGTGCGCGAGGTAGAGGCCCAGCAATTAGTGCAGCAGGCCAGCGATCAGTTTTTTGAATTTATGGAAAAACGCTTTCAGCCCGATATAGCCGTGCGTTTATCTGCCGACAGCGTAGAGAAACACCGCGACGATATCAATAAAGTCATAGCCAAAATTCGCCGCAAAAACAAAGATTTTAAACAAGAGGCCGAGCGACAACTGCGCCGCACCCTGCCCGACTTATGCCAGCCCGAGCAATCCTACTTATGGTATGTGTTAGATAGCATAGAGCAACGCATGCGCAACGCCGCCGACATCATGCTGCCCGCCCTGCGTCGCGCCCTGCACAGTTTTACCAAACGCGCCGACATAATTATTCGCCAAATTAGCTACCTCAACAGCCAGCACAATAATGATTTAGTGGAAGTATGCCGCGAGCTGGCCGACCTACCCGAAGCCGATTACCAGCACCGGCTGCAAAATGCCAGCCAGGCCATGGCCACATTGAAGCTGCAATGGGTAGACCCGCAAGCCATTAAGCTGCAAGAGCGCAAACAAAAACAATGGGTGGATAGCAGCGTACAAGAACATGGCGAAATTGATAGCGGCGCTCAACGCGAGTTAATGATTCAGCAATTACTAGATCAAGCTTTTATGATTAACGGTAAGCAAGTACACCACTATGTGCTTAACGCCCTGCGCGACGGCGGCCGCATTTCTACCAAGCAACTACCCATAGACAACGCCAATGATTTGCTAGCCATGGCCCACGTTATAGAAGTAGGCGCGATTAACAACCTAAGTTCAGAGTTAGCGTTTAAGGTTAGCCCTACCGGCAACACCGTAAGCAACTCTGAATACTACAAATCCTACGACGAATTCACCATAGAACTACTTAACAAACCAAATAACTAGCGACTAGCGACTCATAACTAAAGACTGACGCCTATGATACTGTCCGAGCTGATAGCCACCAGCCTAAAAAAACTAAACCTCAGCCCCGATGATTTTTCGGAGCTGCTAATACGCCTATTAGATTACGGCGTAATTAGCCGTGATGAGAGCCATGTCGAAGCCAAACTCTACGACCGCTATATCATCTGCCAAGACTTAGTCGAAGATTACCTATCGCCCTTAAAAGTTCGCCTGCAACACGATAACAAATTTAAATTTGTGCGCTTATATCCACCCGGTGCCAGCGTTCCCGGCATGATAGACCCCGACAGCGACGCTTTTAATAATGGCTTTAGGGTAAAACCCAATCAACAAGAAGTGGCGGTTATTTTGGTGTTGCGAGTTGAATATGAAAAATCCCTGCGCGAAGGCCAAGTAGACGAAAAAGGCTGCGTGCTGTTACCGCTAGAAGGCTTAGCCATCGCCCATAAAAACTTACTGCGCCGCTCCCTGCCCGATAATTTAGGCGAGCGCAAAGCTATTTTTAAACGTCTGCGCCAGCTGCGACTAATCCATTTTAATGCCGAAGCCGATTTAGAATCTGCCGAAAGTTGGATTAGCATACAACCCAGCATTACCAGCTTTGTTAGCAGTGAGGTGCTAGACAGCCTCTATCCACAAACCGCCACCGACGCTAACAGCTCATCCAGCAACACAACTAACAACACAAGCAACAGCAACGAGGAAGCCACGGATGTTTTGTAAGCGCGGCATATACGTTAACTGGGGTAATATCCCCCATTTAGAATTTGATTTTGGCCCCATTAATTTATTTTCCGGCGGCAATGGCTCAGGTAAAACTACCGCCGCCGATGGCATACAGTCACTAATGACAGCCGCACACGAAAACTTATTCACCTATAACCCCGGCCAAGATGAAACCACCCAGCGCGGCCGCGGCGGTAAGCAAGTGCGCACCCTAGCGTCCTATGTTTTAGGTTGTGACGACGGCAGCTATGCCCGCACTACGTTAACCGACGGCTATGTAGCTGGCGTCTTCCACCCCACTCAGGGTGAAACTGGCGAGGTGTTTACCGCAGTCATGTGCGTAAGAGCGCGCATAGATACCGCCAATGCCACTAGGCAGGCGCGGCAAGATGACTTATTGTTTTTAATTGTGCCCAATCACGCCCTTAGCCTTAGCGATTTTGTTAAAGAAGAAGCTGGCGGTAAAACAATAGTCCCCATCACTGAAATCGCCAACCTCCTACGCATACGCCTAGGCAAAGACGCGGTAGAAAGCTACGACAAAAAAGGCCCCTACTTACGCAGATTGTATGGCGCGTTTAAAGGCTTAAAAGGTGCCGTTAATGACAGAGAAGCCAAACACGCGGCGCGTACCTTTTCTAACTTTATGGCCTATAAACCCGTTAAAAGCATCACCGAATTTGTCGCTAAAGAAATTCTAGACCCTAAAGATTTATCAGAAGATATTAAACAAGTTTCCGAGTTGATGAAAACCATACACAGTATGGACGAGGAAACCCGCTACATAAAAGAAGCCATAGGTAACTTAGACAGCGCGCAAATCGCCACCCAAAGCTATATAGAAGATTGGGGCCAGCACTGCAGCGGCGAGTACGCCGAAGTCACGCGCCAGCTATTACTGAAGCAACAAGATTACCTCAAGCAAAAAGATGATCAACGCCGCAACCTAGAGGCCATTAACGATACCGGACTACAATTAGACAAAGCCAAGCAAGCCAAACAGTTATTGCATACCCAGTTAGTGCAATTAGAGGCGCAGCGCAGCGGCATTAGCGCGCTAAAAAATAAAGATCAGTTAGAAAGCGATATAAAAAACTATCAAGACCAGTTAGTCGCGCAAGTAAAACCGCTGCTAGAGCAAGATCAGCAATTCGCCAAAAACCACCAAGCGGCCAAGCAACTGGCACAAAAGCTACAGGAGCTTTCGCTGGGCCTAGAAATAAACACCCTAGACAGTAAAGCTTTTCGCAAACAACTCAAAGCAGTGATAGACGGCCCCAGCGATACCGGCCTAGACATGCAGCAAGTGCTCACCAAAGATTGGGTAGGTATTAGCGCCCTAGAGCAAAAGCTTAGTGATGTTAGCCAGTTAGAAAACAGCCACCGCCAATTAGGCCAGCTATTACACCAAGGCGAGCGCGAAGCCAGCGGCGTGAGCATACGCGATCAATTATTTTCGCTGCAGCAAACTAAAAAAGAACAGCTAGATAAATTAAATAGCCAATTGCACAACAAAAACAACGAGATCAAACACCTCACTAATCACCAAGTAAGCTACCCGCCCCATGTTGAGGCCGCCATAGCCGCCATAGAGCAACAGTGCCCGCAGGCCAAGCCCTGCGTATTATGCGATTACGTGGAAGTGTTAGACCCGCAGTGGCAAATGGCCATAGAAGGCTATTTGGGCGGCGCGCGTTTTTCTATTATCGTCGAGCCCGAATACGAGGCGCAGGCTATACGTATTGTTCGCTCCATCAAAGGCAAACGTAATAGCGCCAAAATTATTCAAGGCGCTAAGGCGCAACGTGATGCCAGCAAGCTCAGCCTATCTAAAGAGTCTATCGTTGCAGTGATGGCCTTTGAGCACAAAATTGCCCAGTACTTTATTCAAGCCTCTTACGGCGCGGTGGTGCGGGTAGACAACGAAGAAAACTTAAAACAAACCGCCCGCGGCTTAACCGCCGATGGTTTAGGCTCGGGCAGTTACAGCCTATTCCGATGCGATCTTAACGATGGCCAGCTAGTGTTTGGCCAAGGCGCTAGGGAGCGCGCCCTTAGCGCTAAACAAAGCGAGCTGCACAACTTAGAACAGCAAAGCCAACAGTTGGAAACTGCCTATCAAGATACCGCCCGCGTTCATGAATTGGTCAACTATATACAAGTAGTCGAATGCAGCGACATTATTAGCCGTATGCTTAGCCACTATCGCCAACTCGATATGGCCGAAACACAGCTAGCCAATTTAGACCTCAGCGACTTTGAAGAACTAGAAGCACAACTGGCCGATAAGCAGCAGCAACACCAAGACATAGAAGCGCAGCTGCAACAGCTCAGCGAACAACGCGGCGCTTATAACAGCAAGGTACGAGTGCTTGAACATAATTTAGAAAAGTTTGAAAACGAACGCGAGCAATTGCAAGCGCTACAAGAGATCAAAGAAGCCTTAGTGTTAGCCGCCAGTGATATGTACCCGCGCTTTGATGGCGAGGTTATGCTGGAGCAAGCCGAGCAGCGCGCCAACAGCGCTATGGGCGAATACTCCTTTGTGGCCGACAACCACGACTGCCTAGCTCGCCTAGATAAAACCGACCGGCAGCTATACGAAACCGTTACCCACCATAATCAAAACAGCAGCGCCTACAATAATATTGTCTATTTCAACCACAGTGGCGAGCCCCACAATGCCGAGCACTTTAAAAACATGGTGGCCCTGCAAGAGCAAATTGCTGGGGTATATAACGGCTTAAAAAATAATGTATTAGTCGAAAAGCACGAAAAAATTACCAGTTTAAAAGAGAGCTTCAACACCGCCTTTGTCACCAACCTCTGCCACTCTATTTACCAATCCATTAGTGATGGCAAACGCATACTGGACGACTTAAACCAAGAGCTAGAGCATCACGTCTTCGGCTCAGACCAAGAGCGCTTTAGCTTTGGCTATGACTGGGTACCGGAATACCAAGAGTACTGGCGCTTTTTTAAAGAGGTAATCGACATACCCAGCTTAGGCGATGGCAGCACCCTATTTGACATAGAACTCAGCGCCAAAAGCTGCCAAGTGCGCGACAAACTGTTAAGCATGTTGCTAGATAAAGACAGCCAGTTCGCCCTGCAAGAGCTGCAGCGCATTAGCGATTACCGCCACTATCGCCGCTACGAAATTTACAAAACGCCGCTGGATAAAGAACCTATAGCCTTAAGTAAATACGGCACTGGTTCGGGTGGCCAGTTAGAAACACCGGCCTATATCATACGCGCCGCAGCGGTCACCTCGGCCTTTAAGTTTAACGAAGGCAGCAGCCACTGCCGTATGGTGTTGGTGGATGAAGCGTTCTCAAAAATGGATGAGACCCGCTCGCGCGAGGTTATCAACTATTTAACCCAAGCTTTAGGCCTACAGCTAATCTTTATTATGCCCACTAGCAAATCCGGTCCGTTTATGGATTTAATTAGCAACCAGGTGGTATTTAGCAAATGCCCCACCACCGAAAAAATTGGTGAGTTGAATACGCGGGTACTCGTGGATAGAAAAGCCTGTAACCAAGAAAAAATTGCCGAGCTATGGGCCAATCATAGAAAAACGATTAGGCAGCAGGGGATGCTGGATTTTATGGAAGACTTAACAGTCGTTAGTTAGAGAGTCGCTAGCTCCTAGTAAGGAGTCTCTAGTTTAAAAGACTTAGCTTAAGGCAGCTGGTAAAACTCTACGTAAAATTTTACTTTGCCTAGGGGTTTTACTTGGTGTAGCACTGTGGGCTCTACTACGCCGTGCTGCTCTGTGCTTAGCACTACTGTCTCTAACTCGGGCTCTAGTATGCTGTATTCTAGCTGGCCTGCCAGTATGTTGATTTTACCCCATACGCCAACTTTAGTTTGATGTGCCTTTAACAGTCCTTTGGGCACAGTGTTTTCATCAAACTCTGGGGTTTTCTTGTACGCTATTACATCGCTGGGTAAGTCTTTCATAAAATGCACTCACTGTTTTTTACTTAAGTAAAATTAACAAATAGCCGCAGCGTATGAGCTACGCTGCGGCTTTGTTAGCTACCGCGTTTAAAACAATAACTTTATGCCGCCGACTCTAAACTTTCTAGCGGGCCGAAAAATTCATACTGAATATTTTCTACCGGCACACCCAATGCCTTTAAAGCATTATAGCTAGCCTGCATAAACGGCTTAGGGCCCAGCATATACACATCGATATTTTTATCGCTGGGTAACATGCCCTCTAACAACTCACGATTAAGATAACCCTGCGCATGGGGTTTATCCTCAGCGCTGGGTTTTTCGTAGCAGTAATTTATTTTTAAATTACTGTGTTGGCCCGCTAAGTTATCGACATGATCTTTAAAGGCATGGTGGCGGCCATTAATTGCGGCGTGCACAAAGTGTACATCACGGCCGCTGGCTACTGCAGGATTAAGCATACTCATCGCCGGGGTAATCCCCACACCACCGGTAAGCAATACCACTGGGCGGCTTTCTTGGTTGAGGGTAAAGTTTCCTGATGGCGACGTTAAGGCCATCTCATCGCCCACATTCACATGATCATGCAAATAATTAGAAGCTACCCCACCTGGCTCGCGCTTAACACTGATGCGGTAATACTCGGTGCCAGGCTGGTTAGATAAAGAATAGTTTCTGCGTATGGCTTCGCCATTCACAGCAAACACAATAGTGATGTACTGACCGGCTAAGTGCTTGGCTATGGCCTTACCATCGGCAGCTTCAAAATAGAAAGACGTAATCACCTCACTCTCTTGCTCTTTACGGCGCAAGATAAACTTACGCTCACCGCGCCAACCACCTAGTTGCTGTTCGTTTTGCTGGTAGGCCTGCTCTTCGGCGCCTATCAATAATTCTGCCAATTGTTGGTAGGCCTCACCCCAAGCCGCTAAAATTTCATCACTGGCTACATCGCCCAGCACTTCTTTTATTGCCGCCAACAAACATTCACCCACTATGGGGTAATGCTCAGGCAAAATGTTCAACGACACATGCTTTTGTACAATTAACGCCACGGCATCACCTAACAGCTCTAGGCGATCAAGATTGGAGGCATAGGCCACCACGGCATTAGCCAACGCTCGGGGCTGGCTGCCCTGCGCTTGATGCGCTTGGTTAAAATAGGCTTTCACTTCGGGGTAACGGCTAAACATCAGCGGGTAAAACACCGCGGTAATCTCATCCACTTTAGGGCCTACGGCCGGTAGTGAGGCATTAACCAAATCTTTACTTTGCTGCGACAACATTGCACTCTCCTAAGCGTATTAAAACAGTGGGCGGCCTTATTTAAACCACCACTACTACTAGCTCTTTCAAGAAGCGTACCAACATATAATCTGTTGATTTATATGGAAAAATAATCTACCGTTGTCAGCTTAACAACGATAGATTGCAGTCAGAAACACAACCAAGAGATCAATATGACAACAAGCCGATTTATTCAATCGCTACTCGCTATTGTCAGCGACCTATCGCAACCGCTATCCGAAGAGCTACGCTTGCAAAGGCTATTACAGGCGGTTAAACAGGTGTTCCCCTGCGATGCCACCGCCCTGTTACGGCTGCAAGAGCACAAACTGATTCCGCTAGCCGTAGACGGCCTCAGCGAAGATACCATGGGCCGAGAATTTGCTGTGGACCAACACCCTCGCCTAGCCACCATCTTATTAAGCCGCGAGCCGGTACGCTTTGCCGCTGACTCTACCCTGCCAGACCCCTACGACGGCCTAATCAATACCAATAGTGGCAGCCTGCATGTACACGACTGCATGGGCGTATCCCTATACATAGACGGTAAGCCCTGGGGAGCACTCACCCTAGATGCATTAAGCATAGGCAGCTTTGACCATATCAATATGGTGGAACTAGAAGCCTTTATACACTTAGCAGAAGCCACCGTGAAAGCGGCCGACTTAATACACAGCCTAGAGGCGCAACTGCAGCACGAGCACCAAGTAGTGCAATCGGTATTAGCCGATCGCAGCGCTCAACCCATGATAGGCAAAAGCCCTGCCATGGCCTCATTGCGCCGCGAAATCACTACCGTAGGGGAATCCGATTTATCGGTATTAATTTGCGGCGAAACCGGCGTGGGCAAAGAGTTGGTCGCGCAGCAAATTCACCAGCACTCCGCTAGAGCCAATGCTGCATTAGTCTATGTTAACTGTGCCGCGCTACCCGAAAACCTAATTGAAAGTGAATTGTTCGGCCACGAAAAAGGCGCATTCTCAGGTGCTACTCAGTCGCGGGCGGGCAAGTTTGAGCTGGCTAACGGCGGCACCTTGTTTCTTGATGAGGTGGGTGAAATCCCCATAGCCGCACAGGCAAAATTATTACGCGCCCTGCAAAGCGGTGAGATACAACGCATAGGTAACGACCAAGCACTGTCGGTGGATGTACGCATAATTGCCGCCACCAACCGCCAACTGCCACAGGAAGTATCAGCCGGCCGCTTTCGCGCCGACCTATACCACCGCTTAAGCGTCTACCCCATACATGTGCCGCCGCTGCGCGAACGCAAACGGGATGTATTATTACTGGCGGGCTTTTTTATAGAGCAGCAGCGCAGGCGCTTAGGGCTACCGGCGGTGCGCCTAGACCCTCACAGCCAAACACAGCTACTGCATTACCAATGGCCGGGTAATATACGCGAGCTGGAACACAGCATCAGCCGTGCCATATTAAAAGCCAAAAATAATAGCCTGGCCACCGCATCGCTATTGCAGATTACCGCCGATGATTTAGGTATAGAGCAGAGCAGCAGTGCGCAACATATTACAGCTGACAACACTACCAGCGGCGACGCAACTGATACTGGTACGAGCGAGACTGACACCACAACTACCCCTATCAGCCTCAAGCTAGCCACCGATGATTTTCAGCGCAAACTGATACAGCAATTACTACACCAGCACCAAGGCAATCAGGCGCAGGTATCACAGGCACTCGCCATGGACCGCAGCAATTTTTATCGTTTAAAAAAACGCCTAGGGCTTTAACCGATATGAAACAGCGCTTTATTACTTTTTTACAACAGCAGGGTTTTAACCCCGAGCAGGCACAGCTATGCAGCCAGCACGCCGAAGCGGTAGAGCTGCCATCGCAAACCCTGCTGTGCAAGCAGGGCCATGCCCTTGAGTACGCTTACTATTTAGTGAGCGGGCTATGCCAAGCCTATTACCTTACCGATGAGGGTAAGAGTTTTAGCAAAGAGTTTTACTGGCAAGGTGATTTTATAGTCGGCTTTGAAAGCCTACTCACCCAACAACAATCACCTTATAGAGTCGCCACCCTCACCCACTGCCAACTGCTACGCCTGCCCATAAAACAAGTGCAGCTATGGCGCGAACAAACGCAGCCTTTTTATCAAAAGCTATTAGAAAACCAGCTACTCTATAAAGAAAGAAAAGAGCGTTACATGCTGCTACATAGCCCCGAGCAACGCTATAAGCTGTTTAGCGAAAACTACCCCGAGCTAGAGCAGCAACTCACCGACTACCAAATCGCCTCGTATATAGGCATTACCCCTATAAGCTTAAGCCGCATTAAAAAAAGGCTGAAATCTTAACAAAGGTTAAGGCTAAAGCCGGGCGTTAACGCTAAAGTGCGCAGCAGTAAAACCACAGCTAATGAGCCCGCTATGAACTGGATATGCCTACCCTTTGCCCAACTCAACACCGAACAACTCTATGCGTTAATGAAACTCAGGGTAGATGTGTTTGTGGTAGAGCAAACCTGCCCCTATAACGAGTTGGATAACAAAGACAGAAACCCCGGTTGTTATCACCTGCTGGGTTATCAAGAAAGTGATCAAGAAGGCCAAGATGGGCAAGATGGGCAAGATGGCCAGCTCGCCGCCTATAGCCGCCTACTTGCCCCTGGCATTAGCTATGAGCATGTCAGCATAGGTCGCATAGTCACCCACCCCGCACACCGCGGTAACGGCCTAGGGCAACTACTGATCAACACCGCCATCACCCAGTGTCGCCAGCTATGGCCCCACTGCGCCATTGATATAGGCGCACAACTACATCTCAGTGATTTTTATGGCCGCTTTGGTTTTAAGGCTTTTTCTGATAGCTACCTAGAGGATGACATCCCACATATTGATATGCGGCTTAGCTCTAGCCAGTGAAATACCTTAGCGTGGTAACCCTAGCTATTTTAGTATTAATAGCCGGTAACTTTGTCATGTCTTTATCGGACGTGGCGGTAAAATTATTAGACGGTGGCGTATCCGCCTTTCAATATATTTTTATCCGGCAGCTATGCTGTCTGCTGCTACTATTACCCTTTTGGCTTCGTTGCAGCGCAAGTCAACGCACACTAAAACACGGCACCGTCACCACACTTAGAGCGCACCTAGTATTAGTGGGTAGCGGCTGCGCAATGGTGGCACTTACCCACCTACCACTGGCCACCGCCAATGCCGTATTTTATGCCGCACCTTTAATTATGCTGCCGTTATCCATATGGATAATGAAAGAAAAAGTACCACTAGCTCATACCCTAGCCACAGCACTAGGCTTTATTGGCGTGTTAATTGTGTTGCGCCCTTCACAGTTTCATTGGGCTGCACTATTTGCCTTAGGCACAGCTTTTACTTGGGCATTGTTTAATGTACTGGTTAAAAAACTGCCGGTAGAGCAACCCGTCAGCATTACCTTAATCTGGACCAACCTCTTAGGGCTACCCCTAGCCGGCGTGTTAGCGGTTATCTTTTGGCAACCTATGTCGGCATTGGAGTTAGGGTTAATTGCCATTAGCGCACTCTTTTCCCTGCTCTACCACGGCACATGCGTATTTTCTTATCACCGAGCCCCCACCTCACAACTAGCCATCGCCGAATACTCGGGGCTGATTTTTGTTAGCCTAATAGGCATGGTTTATTTTGAGGAATATTTAGATGTGCTTTCGCTAGTGGGTATAGCGCTTATTGTGTTGCCTATCGCTTTGCAAAGTTTGGGTAAACTCAGATAGTCCGGCAGTGGTTAGCAGCTAGTAAATAAAAGAGCACTTAGGGTAAATTAATTAGGCTCGGAAACTACCAATAGCTCATGGGTTGTTTTTTAACGACTCTGACCCTGTTGATCGCTCTCTTGAACCCTAAATCTTTTCCGAACCTTGTTCGTCCCGCGACACCAAAGCCTTCATCATTTCTTTCAAGCCAGGCTCTAGGTCAAGTAATTGCCACTGATTATGGAAAGGCACACGTTGATAAAGCCGAACTGTGACTTCGTAATAAGTTTCTGTAAGCTTAGACAGATCGTCAGTGCTAACTGGATATTTATCTTTTATCGCTTTGAATGTTAAAGATGGTGACCGGTGCGCCACTAGATTGTTCCTTTGCATATTAATATTTTTTATTACGACACTGAACTTATCGATCTCTTTTTTAAGAGAGACCTCTTCGGCTTGAGTGATATACCCCCCTCAAACGCTTCACCAATGAGACTGTAAAGGCTAACTCCTCGCTTTGACTTCATCATATCCAAGTGCACTATCATGGACTGAAAATAGTGCTTGCCCAGCACTATTTAGAACATAACCAACACCCCAGGACCAATGAATCCGATTATTGGGATTCATAAATTCACTATAAATTTGAAAGTACGAATTTACATGCATCGCTAGCCTCATTTGGTTCCATACCCTATATCCAAGGCTAGATGTCTTCTTTGACATATTATTATATTGCTCCGGCAAATTTTCTTATATTTAACAGTTTATTTTATAGAGTTTCCAGATATAACAATTATGGCGGTGATCTCAAGCGGTCGCTGCAACACAAGTATTAAATCTAGCAGCAGGTGTTTCGTATTCCAATGTTTTTCTCGGCCTTTCGTTGAGTCGTCGAGCTATCCCATTTAACTTTGCTTGGGAGTGATCAGACAGGTTTGTTCCTTTTGGAAGATACTGCCGCAATAACCGGTTAGTATTTTCATTAGAGCCTCGCTGCCACGGTGACTGAGGGTCACAAAAGTAGACCTTAATATCTGTCGCTAGCGTAAATCTCTTGTGAGCGGACAGCTCACTACCGCGATCCCATGTCAGAGATTTATAGAGTTCGTTGGGTAACTTTTTTGATTGTTTGATTAACGCTGTAACTACAGTGGCTGTCTTTCTGTCTGCTACTTTCACGAGCATGACGTATCGCGAATGCCGCTCAACTAGCGTCGCTATATAGCTGTTGTGGGTACCTGCAATTAAATCGCCCTCCCAGTGACCAGGTACCGCTCTATCTTCAACGGATGCGGGTCTCTCACTAATGGTAATGGCATCTACGATCTTTCCCCGCCCTACGCCTTTAAGACTAGAATACTTTGATCTACGCTTAACACGTTGTGATCGCAGGCACTGAATAAGCTCTTTTTTTAAGGCTCCTCGCGCTTGTATATAAAGCGTTTTATAAATAGTTTCGTGTGACACGTAAAAGTTCTCACCTGCCGAATATTCTCTCTTCAACCAACCTGATATTTGTTGAGGAGACCATCCAGCTTTAAGTTTTCGAGCGACGATCATACTAAGCGATTGATTACATAGCAGCTTACATCGCTTTGGCCGCTTGGCTCTCTCCCATGCGACTTTATCTGCTCGGCTAGCCCGATAGAGGTCGTATCCTCCGTTACGATTAATTTCACGACTAATTGTAGACGGAGCGCGACAAAGCCCACTCGCTATCTCTCTAATTGATTCATCAGTCGCTATGCCTCTGGATATTTCCTCTCGCTCGGATAACGACAAACAACGGCTCGACCTTTTTCGGACTGGAGGTCGTATGCCACCGGTTTCAGCGATGATGTGCTCAATTGATGAGTGATACCTATCAAATAGCCGAGCTATATCGGCTAGTGAGTCACCTTGTTGGTAGCGATCCCACATTAACTCTCTCTGCTCGGCGGTATAATATATTCGTTTTCTTCGTTTCATAGCGACGCTCTCCTTAATTAAAGAATAGCGTTGCAATGACCAATTGAAACCACA
>NZ_KB891577.1 GCF_000373485.1 Dasania marina DSM 21967 | reverse complement strand
CAGTCACGCCGTGGTAACTGCTGGGATAATGCCTGTGCGGAGAGTTTCTTCTCACTAATGAAGCAACAATGGATTTATCCGGCAGGTATGATGGTAATGAATCAAATGAAACGCTTGGTGCAGTCCTACATTAATGGTTTTTATAACACGTGGCGTGTACATGGCACCTTGAATCAGGTGCCAATGCTCTGTTATAAAGCTGCAGTCTAGGTGTCCGTTTTATGTGGGTCACATCACCTGAACAAACGGCTGTCAACTATAAGCTGTCATCTTTTTACTAGCGACTAGCAACTGCCATCCTAGCGACTACAACCCTAGCTACTGGCATCCCAAAAACGCCTAATTTTTTTATAATCGCTATACAGAACATCACTATCAAAATTCTTCATCCCGCTGCGGCTTTGCTGCGGCTTAAATATAGCCTGCAGCCTACCGCTAGGGTTTATTAAATAGATATAAACACTATGGCTTACACTGTAGGCTTTGGGGTTACCGCCTTCTTTGGGTTTTATTTTTTTGACTATGGCCAAGTTTTTTTCAAAATCATTTTCTGTAGACCCTAGCTTAGGACCCAGTCCTTTTATGGCTAAGGGGAAATACGCTAGGTATTGCTGTAATTGTTGTGGTGTGTCGCGCTGTGGGTCTAGGGTATAAAAGGCATAATCAAGCTCACTCTGTTTACCATCCTCGGCCAATCGTTTTTCAAATTTAACTAGGCTGGCCAACGTGGTAGGGCATATATCGGGACAGTAGGTATAACCCACCGCCAGCAACAACCAGCGCCCCAACAATTGCTGTTGGTTGAACTCTACCCCCTGTTCATCCACTAAACTAAAATCTGCTAAGGCTTTAGGCTCGGGTAAATAAACAGCGGATTGTAACTCAGGAGCCTGTGCGGGTTTAAATAGAAAGCTATAGGCCAACAGCAAACACAGCGCCAACGCGATAAGTAAACCTAAAGCCAGCTTTACTTTTAAACGGCTATTGGCAAACATAGATTACCATTGCCATTGTAGCGGTAAATAATGATCGACCAACAAGGCAATAAACAAGTAAAACAAATAGGCTATAGATACATAGAAGGTTTTTAAGGCTGATCCCGGCTTAGTAAAAAACTTTAACTCCACGGCATAATATAAAAACCAAGCCCCCAAGCCTATCGCCGCCAACAAATACAATAGGCCACTCATCCCTATTACATAGGGAATCAAGCTAACGAGGTATAAGGCCAAGGTGTAAAATAACACATTCCATTTAGTAAACTCTATGCCGTGAGTCACTGGCAGCATGGGGATGTTGGCGCGCTTATAATCCTCTACCCTATCTATGGCCAAGGCCCAAAAATGTGCAGGTGTCCACACAAAAATAATGATCACCAACAGCACGGCTTCTCTATCAATACTATTGGTTACGCTAGTCCAACCCAATAACGGCGGCAAAGCCCCCGACAGACCACCTATGACTATATTTTGTGGCGTGGCATGTTTTAAATACAGGGTATAAACCAAGGCATAGCCAATTAACCCCGCCAAGGTTAGCAGCGCGGTTAAGCTGTTCACCCAATACCATAAAATGGCCATAGCCATCACAGCCAGCACTAAAGAAAATAACAGCGCCTGAAAACTATTAATCGCACCTGAGGGTATAGGCCTACGCTGTGTACGACGCATTAGCACATCGATATTTTGATCTACCACATGATTGACTATAGCCGCCGAGCAAGCCGCCAAACCTATACCTACGGTAGCGGTAATAAAGATAAGCGGATCAACCAATCGTGGGCTAGCCAAGTGCATGCCCACAACAGCAGTCAACAATAACAGCAACACCACTTTAGGCTTACACAACTCCACATACTGAGCCAGCAAATGCATATCAACAGTTGTTTTACTTATACGCAGTGATTTCATGGTTAAGCCTATGTTTAATTTTAAGTTTAATTAAAAAAGGTTATGCGCGATAAAAACACATAGTTTGCTTCACTGACCATCAGCGCAATCAACACTAAGATAGCGCCTGGCGGCAGCAGTATCACCAATATCATGGCTAACCTTTCCCAGGCTAGATGCATAAAAATACTCATAATAAAACCAGCCTTTAACAGCATAAAAATCAGTATTAAAGACCAACGCAAATAACCTTGTAAGTGAAAAAAATCTACCAAATAAGAAAAGGTACTTAACACAAACAACAGCAACCATACTTTTAAATAAACACCTATGGGATGCTGCTGGCCTATGGCATGCTCCTGCGCTGCGGAAGTACTCATAAATCACCTCACCATAAATAGAAAAACGCAAAAATAAATACCCACACTAAATCCACAAAATGCCAGTACAGGCCCGTAATTTCGACTATGCCGTAACCTTTACCCTCATAGTCACCACGTCGTACTTTATTGGCCACCACCAATAAATAAATAACCCCCGCACTCACATGCAGGCCGTGAAAGCCGGTAATCATAAAAAAAGAAGAGCCAAATTGTGCCGCACCCATAGGGTTACCCCAGGGTCGAACCCCTTCTTCAACAATCAACTTGGTCCACTCAAAGGCCTGCATACCGACAAAGCTAGCCCCCAGTAAAGCCGTGGCTAGCATTAGTTTAAAAGCCAATTGCCGATTACCGTTGTAAGCCGCGTTAACCGCCATAGCCATGGTGCCGCTACTGGTAATTAACACAAAGGTCATAATGGCTATTAATAATAATGGGAAATGGGTGCCCGCCACCTCTAATGCAAACACCTCACTGGGGTTGGGCCAGGCTACCGTGGTGCTCATGCGCACACTCATATAGCCGGTTAAAAAAATACTGAATACAAAGGTGTCACTGAGCAAAAACAGCCACATCATCAGTTTGCCCCAAGGCACATCAAAGGCTTGCTTATCGGCAGCCCAATCACCGGCCAGCCCGGTCATTCCCGGCTCGCTATAGGCTTTGTTATGCTCTCCGCTATTGCTCATAGGTACACCTGCTGTTGAAGGTATCGCAATTAACTCAATGGTTTAAAAGCCGCATAAAGCGGCCAAGGCCGCATAGGTTTCTGCGCGGCCGGTTAACAATAAAAAAAGCAGCATCCATAGCAGTAGCAAATAATGCCAATAGCTGGCACACAGCGCTAAAGTATTGTGTAGTTGCGGCAACGCTGCGCTGCGCGAAAATTGGTAAACCGCCCCGAGCAACACCATTAAACCGCCCAGTAAGTGCAGCGCGTGTATAGCGGTTAATAAATAATAAAAACTATTGGCAGCGTTACTATTCATGTAATAACCCAAGCTCATTAACTGCTGCCACACCATCACTTGTGCCAACACAAAGGCCACGGTCAATAGCAGCGCCAGCAGCAAAGCTACAATGCTAGCGTTAAGCTGGCCACGAGCACTGCTATACACCCCCCACTGCATAGCCAGGCTAGCGGCTAATAAGATAGCGCTGTTGATCCACAACTGACTACTGTCGGTAAAGGGTTGCCAAGGCTGGCCAGATAAGGCGACAAAATCAGGAAACTGTGAGCGCGATAAAAACGTCACAATAAATAAAATAAATAAAACGCTAACCGCCCCTAAAAAAAAGCGTAGGGCTATACGCTGCGGTATGGCTGATGAGGTTTGCGGTATCACGGCCGCACCGGCCTGAGCCAGCCAGGGTTTTTCCAGCAAGCTATGCCATAGTTTCACGACTCTATCCCCTTATGACTACCGCTGTCGGCTAGCCATTCCACATCCTCTTGGGCGACATTTTGTGGAATAAAATCATGCTTGGCATTGGGTACACTAAAATCATAGGCCCAGCGATAAACATGCGGTAACTGCGCGCCCCAGTTACCGTGTTTAGGTGGCTGGTCGGGGGTTTTCCATTCTAAAGAGGTAGCGCCCCAAGGATTTTTCTGGGCTTTTTTACCGTAGCGTAAGCTCCATATCACATTAATAATAAACAGCAGCTGCACCACCCCGACAATAATCGCGGAAACGGTAATACTGGCATTGAGCGTCTGCGCCGACGCTGGAATAAAATCGGTGCCACTCATCGCGTAGTAACGTCTGGGCACCCCTAAAAACCCCAAATAATGCATAGGCAAATAAATGGCATAGGTGCCTAAAAAGGTTAACCAGAAATGCCACTGGCCTAAGGTTTTATTAAACATGCGGCCAGTCATTAGCGGGTACCAATGATACAGCGCCGCAAACAACACCATAATCGGAGAAACCCCCATAACCATATGAAAATGTGCCACTACAAAATAGGTATCGGATAGTGGTAAATCCACCACCACATTGCCTAAAAACAAACCGGTCAAACCGCCATGGGTAAAGGTAAAAATAAACCCTATAGCAAATAACATAGGCACGGTTAAATGTATGTTGCCGCGCCACAGGGTTAATACCCAGTTATACACTTTAAGTGCTGTGGGCACGGCGATAATCAGCGTGGTGGTGGCAAAGAAAAAACCAAAGGCGGGGTTCATGCCGCTAACATACATATGATGCGCCCAGACCACAAAACTCAACACCCCAATGGCGACTATGGCCCATACCATCATGCGATAACCAAAAATATTTTTACGGGCATGCACAGCCAACACATCCGACACCATACCAAAGGCCGGCAAGGCGACGATATACACTTCGGGGTGGCCGAAAAACCAAAACAAATGCTGAAATAATATAGGGCTGCCGCCGTTGTAATCTAAAGTCTCGCCCATAGAGATGATAGCCGGCATAAAAAAACTGGTACCTATGGTTTTATCCAACAACATCATAATGGCGCTAACTAATAAGGCCGGAAAGGCTAATAAACCTAATACCGTTGCGGTAAAAATTCCCCAGATGGTGAGTGGCATACGCATCAGCGTCATGCCGTGGGTGCGCGCCTGTAATACCGTGGTGACGTAATTTAAGCCCCCCATAGTAAAAGCCACGATAAAAATAGCCAGAGAAACCAGCATTAAAATAATACCCCAGTCATTGCCCGGTGTGCCCTGCAAAATGGCTTGCGGCGGGTATAAGGTCCAGCCCGCTCCGGTGCTACCTCCGGGCACAAAAAAACTGGCCATAAGCACAATCACCGCCAGCAAATAAGTCCAGTAGCTGAGCATATTGAGATAGGGAAATACCATATCTCTAGCGCCAACCATTAGCGGAATCAAATAATTACCAAAGCCGCCCAGCAATAAAGCGGTGAGCAAATAAATCACCATAATCATGCCATGCATGGTGACAAACTGCAGATAAGCACTGGGGTTAATAAAATCAAAGGTATTGGGAAAGCCCAACTGCAAGCGCATCAAACCTGACAACACCAAAGCCACCAGCCCCACCAAAATAGCGGTTCCACCATATTGTATGGCGATGACCTTGTGATCCTGACTCCACACGTATTTAGTAATAAACGTGTCGGGGTCGTGTAACTCACTAACTTGATCGGCAATGGCTGTGTGTGTCATGTCTACCCTCGTGATTTATAGTATTTTGTACCCGAGCTATACCGCTATAAAAAACCTAGACTACGGCCGGTGCAGCAGCGACCAGCCCTTAGTGTTTTCACAATATTTTTCCTGTCCGCTAGCGCGCTGTGAACTAGCGACTACTCACCTGCCACTACAGACTATTCACATACACCAACAAATCATCCACCGCTTGCTCGTCATTTAGTAAACGCGCCATTAACATCATCTGCCGGCCGTGGGTGTCTTGGGGATGCGCGCCGCGTATGCCCTGTTTAAAGTTGCTGAGTTGACGCTTGAGATACCAATCGTCCATGCCCACCAAGGCCGGTGCATTCAATGCGCTATTGCCTTCACCCCGGCTGCCATGGCAGGCGCTGCAATTAACAAAATAGCCATGGCCACTTTGTATATCGCCGCCGCTAATTGTGGCTGCCGGTTTTTTATGGGGGAAGGTTTGGATATAGGCCACCACATTATTAATGGAGGTTTTATCGGCTAAGAGCTGAGCCATGGCGGCCATCTGCTGACCAAAACTATCTTGCTGATGCTGGCCGCGTACACCCTGTTTAAAATGCAGCAACTGCCGCTGCATATACGCCGTGCTTTGGCCGCTAAGCTTGGGCGCATTCATCGCCATATTGCCTTCGCCTTGCTGGCCATGGCAACCGCCGCAAACGGCGTATAAAGGTTTACCTAGCTCAGCATCACCGGCGGCCACTTGCTGGCTCATGGCAAAGGTAGGTTTGCTATTCAACCAGGCTTGATAATCGGCCTCGCTTTCAACCACCACATTCCCGCGCATGGCGTAATGCGCTATGCCGCATAGCTCCATACACAAAATATCAAAGCGCCCCAGCTTGGTGGGAGTTAACCATAGATAGCTAACGAGACCCGGTACTAAATCCATCTTCACCCTAAACTCCGACACCGCAAAATTATGCAATACATCCTTGGAACGCAGCTCAACTTTCACGGGCTTATCTATAGGTAGGTGCAACTCACTATCAAACACCAACACATCATCTAGGCCGGTACTGTCATTGGGGTTAATGCCGAAGGGATTACGCGCGTTCATATGGCGGGTATCGACGGTACCTAATTGGCCATCTTTGCCCGGCAGACGAAAACTCCACTGCCATTGCTGCCCCACCGCCTCAACTATATGCGCGTCGGCGGGCACATCGACAAACTTGGCCCACACAATTAAACCCGGTGCCAACATGGCCGCCACGCCCAGAGTGGTAAGCGCCATTAACCAGCTTTCTAGTTTTTTGTTTTCAGGTTCGTAATGAGAACGACGATGATGCTGATGCCGGTAGCGGTAAACGCAGTACGCTAAAAAAAGATTCACCGCGATAAAAACTGCACCCGTCACCCAAAAAGTAATACTAATCGTGTCATCAATAGAGCCCCAATTAGAGGCTAGCGGGGTAAACCACCATGGGCTCACAAAGTGAAATACTAAAGAACCGACAACTAGTAATACTAAAACAATCGCTAATAACATAAGTGGAATAATCCTTTTATTCTTATCAGACGAAGGTTGTTTTAAGCGTACTCTTGAACAATACCGAGTTAAAACCACGAAATACTTTAATACTATCACCCAATGCTACAGCAGCTAATCAACGTGTCATGACGGTTTCATTTAAAATTCTACAGCCACCTATACATTCATAAAGTAAAAATTAGTATAGCAGTCACTCATTAAAGAAATCTTTTTGAAAACATCATGACATTAAGCGTTTTCGTATTGAAAGACACACATGACATATCAATTTCCGCACTTAGAATCGTTACTGCTTAAAACCACACTAAACAGCTGATAAACCCTTTTTTTATATTGTGAAGTAATACCACAAGCAACCAATATGAAGCTTTAATCTATAAGTAATATAGCGCTAGCTGCCGCACGCCAACTGGGAGGAGGCCTTGAAATGTGCTGCCATTGCGCTCTTTTTAGTGGCCAAGCACTCTGGCTACAGCCCCTTTATGCCTAGGAATAAAGACGTGTCCGGTGTACTTGTCGTCATGCAAGGTTAAATGCTTTACACCATGGCCGCGCTAATCGCTATTACCCTGCTACTTATGCATTTCCTAGCCAAAGTCACCTCGGCAGTACTCAGCAATTTAGTCGCCATACTGGTGGTCACCTTGGCGTTTATTAGTTTGAACTTAGAAGCCCGCACTGTTATCGACTATGTGCGTGATATGCTAGCCGCCGAGCAAGCAGTTATCGCTACTTTAAAAGGTGAGCTAGCTTTGCTATTCCTTCAGTGCCTTTTAGCTTATCTTCCCCCTATGCTTCCGTGATTGCAGCCATAGGCCTGATAGCATCGCTGTTAGCCCTTACCCTGATTGATACAACCACCAACACTCGTGTAACAGAGAATGTATAGGTCAGGGCCTAGGTAACACGGTTAATGGCTTCTTCGGAGGTAT
Organism: Dasania marina DSM 21967; assembly: GCF_000373485.1. Taxonomy (NCBI): domain Bacteria; kingdom Pseudomonadati; phylum Pseudomonadota; class Gammaproteobacteria; order Cellvibrionales; family Spongiibacteraceae; genus Dasania; species Dasania marina. The sequence continues at coordinate 68,200 of NZ_KB891577.1, read as the reverse complement.
GGATGGTTGCGCCATGGTAGGCAAGAGCATGTAGTGATTGAATTTAAACGCTCTAGAGTAAGCGATCACTCCGCATAAAAGCGCTAGATGGCTTGGTTGAAAAATATAAAGCGACCGGTAAAAAAACTACACCTGCGCCACTTAAGCCCCGAGTGCCACCAGCTGCTGAAAAAGGCTGGCAGTATGTATGAGGTTAATGTGCTGGAAAACTCCGACTACCACGTAGCCACCGATACCTTAGGCTAAACCCGCTAAGACTACCGTCCTGCCTATGCAGGGGTTTTTTACCTGCTCTTTTTACTCATCTTTCCCTGGTCGTTTACCTGTGCTTTCATTAACAACCCGTAATCAACAGGCAAAAAAAAGGCCACCTTGCGGCAGCCTTTTCATAACATTATTGCTTAGATAGCAACGATGTTTTCAGCTTGTGGGCCTTTTTGGCCTTGTGTTACGTCAAACTGAACTTTTTGGCCTTCGGCCAAAGTTTTGAAACCGTCACCTGAGATAGCGCTGAAGTGAGCGAACACATCTGGACCGTTTTCTTGCTCAATAAAACCAAAACCTTTGCTTTCGTTGAACCACTTTACTGTACCTGTTGTTGCCATGATCTAATCCTAAATTTATCAATGTTACTTTTATTTACTAATGACGCTCTAAAATCAGCTTTGAATTATGGAACTCAGGACGGTACAACAAAGAAGAACGTCTTAAAGATTGAACATAAAAACACGCTATCATTTACAAGCTGATGAAATTATATGCCATTTTGCAGCAGCGTCAACAGAGATAAAATAAATTATACTATCACCCCCTAGTTCGCCACTTCCATAATCAACACCGGAAACAGCATGAAGCAGTCATTATCACCACGCCCTTTACACGGATTACGTGTTATAGAAATGGGGCAATTACTCGCAGGCCCCTTTGCAGGCTGCATCTTAGGCTATTTTGGCGCAGAGGTAATTAAAATAGAACCGCCGATAGGCGGCGACCCCATACGCGGCTGGCGCGTAGTAGAAGACGGTACTTCGCTGTGGTGGCACTCTTTAGGAAGAAATAAAAAATCGGTCACTGTGAACCTAAAAGAGCAACAAGGGCGTGAAATAGTCAAACAATTGATCAATGGCGCCGATGTAGTGATAGAAAATTTCCGCCCAGGCACCATGGAAAAATGGGGTTTGGGCCCTGAAGTGTTCAAAAGTAGCAATCCACAATTAGTGTATGCCCGCATCTCGGGCTTTGGCCAAACCGGCCCCTATGCTCACAAACCCGGTTACGCATCGGTAACCGAAGGCATGAGTGGCTTTCGCTATGTGAACGGCCACCCCGAACAAGCACCGGTGCGCCCCAACCTCAGCATAGGAGACAGCATAGCCGGCCTGCACACCGCCCTGGGCATTACCATGGCGCTATTAGAACGACAAAACAGCGGCAGCGGCCAGGTGGTGGATGTGGCCTTGTATGAGGCCATGTTTAATTTAATGGAGGCGGTAGTCCCCGAGTACGATGGCGCTGGCGTGATACGTGAGCCCAGCGGCAGTACCGTCACCGGTATAGTGCCCACCAATACCTATCGCTGCCGCGATAAAAAATACGTGGTCATAGGCGGCAACGGTGACTCTATCTTTAAGCGCCTAATGCTAGCCGCCGGCCATCCTGAGATGGCCGAAAACCCCGCCATGGCCACTAATACAGGCCGCGTGGCCCACGAAGTCGATATTGATGCCGCCTTAGCGGCCTGGTGTGTACGCCACCCCTCACAATGGATTATCGACACATTAGAAGCGGTACGCGTGCCCGTAGGCCCCATTTATAATGTTGCCGATATGATGGCCGACCCCCACTTTCAAGCCCGCGGCTTGTTCGAACAAGTAGAAATCAATGGCAAGCCACTCAAAATACCCGCTATTATCCCCCGCCTAAGCAAAACCCCCGGCCAAACCGATTGGCCCGGCCCCAGCCTAGGCAGCCACACCGACGAGGTCTTAAGCCAGTTGGGCCTTAGCGCCGACGATATCGCCAAACTGCACAGCGAACAGATTATTTAATATGAATAAAAACCTCTGCCCACTCTGCGGCAATGCCAACCTCTGCGCCGTTGAATTGGGCGATAGCATAGCGCAATGCTGGTGCAGTAAGGTGGACATTAGCCGCGAGGCCTTGGCCGCTATTAACGCCGCCGAACAAGGCCAACGCTGCATTTGCCAGCCGTGTGCCAGCCGTGTTGACCAGCTCAGCCACCCCGCAAAACCGCCTCCACAGCCGCCACAGCAATAACCATAGCAATAACCATTAAAGGAACCATACATGAAAGGTAATCTTTTAGAGGGCGCAGACTACCTCGCCCAAGGCTTTAAGCTGATTACGCAACCGGGCTTACGCTTATTTGTCATCATACCCTTGCTAATCAACATAGGGATTTTCGCGCTATTACTCAGCCTCACCTTTCAACAGTTCTCCCAGTGGATAGATGACTTAATGGCCTGGCTACCTAGCTGGCTGGAGTTTTTACGTTGGATAGTGTGGCCGCTAACGGTGGTTTTTGTATTGGCCATTAGCAGTTATTTATTTAGCACCATCGCCAACTTAATTGCCTCGCCCTTTAATGGCTTACTGGCGGAAAAAGTAGAAGAGCGCTTAACCGGCGAACCGGTTAATGGCCCAGAAACTTTTGCCCAGTTGCTATTAATGGTCCCGAAAAGCTTCGCCCGAGAATTTCAAAAAATAATGTACTACCTGCCCTTAGCGCTGCTGGCATTAGTGATAACCTTTATCCCCTTAATCAATGTTATCTCACCGCTGCTGTGGTTTTTACTGGGTAGCTGGATGATGAGCATACAATATTGCGATTTCCCCATGGACAATAACCAGCGCTCGTTTAAAGCCATGAAAACCGCACTGGGCCAATACCGACTCACCTCCAGCGGCTTTGGCATGATAGTGATGGCCGGCACCATGGTACCGCTAGTGAACTTTGTGATTATGCCGGCGGCCGTCTGCGGCGCGACGATTTATTGGGTAGAAAAACTAAAACACGCAACACCACAAAATAACGCTAGGATTAAACAATGAAAACCAGCCCTCTTTATGATGTCAGCGTACAAAACATACACGGCGAGCCCATCTCACTTGCCGACTATCGCGGCACAGTATTACTGATTGTTAATACCGCCAGCGAATGCGATTACACCCCACAATACCTAGAGCTGGAACTATTACAGCAGCAACTACAACAACGCTTTGGCGCCGACAGGTTTGCCGTATTGGGCTTCCCCTGTGACCAGTTTGGCCAACAAGAACCAGGCAGCGATAGCGACATATTACAATTCTGCCAAAGCCAATACGGCGTTAGCTTTCCGCTTTTTAGTAAAATCGAAGTCAACGGCCCGCAAGCCCATCCACTCTACCGCCATTTAACACAGACAGCGCTACCACCCACTGGCCGCAGTGCCATACGCTGGAATTTTGAAAAATTTATTGTCGATAAAAAAGGTCGCGTTGTTAAACGGCTACCGCCAGCGCGCTCCCCATTAAGCTTACAAAAACATCTGGCCGGATTTATTCAACAATACTAAAAGGACGTTGCCGTGATTACAGCTAAGGACATCATCACATTTTGGTTTAGCGAACTTAGCCCAAAGCAGTGGTGGCTTAAGGATACACAGCTGGACCAAACCATAGCCCAGCGCTTTTTACCCTGTCTACAACAGGCAGCAAGTTGCGAGCTGTTTGCCTGGCGCAATAGCGCCTTGGGCAGGTTAGCAGAAGTGATAGTGCTGGATCAGTTTTCGCGGAATATTTACCGCGATAGCGCACAGGCCTTTGCCAGCGATCCGCTGGCCTTGGCGCTAGCGCAAGAGGCGATAAGCCTAGGTTGCGATCAAGAACTCAATCCCATACAGCGCAGCTTTTTATATATGCCGTTTATGCACAGCGAGTCCGCCGCCATACATGAAGTTGCTGTTCAGCTCTTCAAAGCTAATGGCGAAGAAAACAATTACCAATTTGAACATAAACACAAAGCTATTATTGACCGCTTTGGCCGCTACCCCCACCGCAATATCATCTTAGGCCGGCCATCCACCACGGCAGAGATAGATTTTTTAAAACAGCCCGGCTCTAGTTTTTAACGAGGCACGTGGCCTGTTTTTATCCAAATAACGGTTTCTTCTTCTATAGCAGGGCGATATTGGCTCACGTCTGAACTGCGCAGCCACGTGCGCTTGGGGTAACAGCCGTGCTCATCTTTAAGGCTACCAGACAATACCAACACCTCCGCAGCACCGACAAGGCAACAGGGTTGGCATGCTACGCCAACCGGCCATTTCATTAAGGCTACCTGCTCGCCTTTAAACTCATGCAACGGCATCACTTGTGCGCCATCGATGCCAGCCTGCCATGGTGTTACTAAGGTATTGACGCGTACAAAGCGTGAATCATCCGCCTGAAACTGATTTAGTTTTACCAATATAATACAGCCTGGTTGACTAAACGGGGTATGAGCGCTGCTGGGAGGATTGCGCAGGTAAGTGCCGGGGCCGTAGTCACCGGTCTCATCAGAGAACACCCCCTCTAATACAAAAATCTCTTCACCTAAAGGGTGGCTGTGCTGGGTAAAGCTAGACTGCGGTAAATATTGCACCACGCTAGTGACATGGCCACTCTCGGCAGCTTCACGCTCCAAGGGTTTGCGCAACACCATGGGAGAGGGGCTGCTTACCCACGCCATATTGGCAGTGTCTATCACTAAGGGTTTACTGAAATCCATATTAAGCATAAGTACTCACTCTTTTTAACTAACCGTCTTTAGCCCAGCATTTTAAACACAACATAACGGGGTGTTGCTATACTCCGCACTTTTATCACTTCAGGTTAAAAACCACATCATGATTTTAAAAAAATACCACCGTCGTATCGGTCTGGTCATGTTAATACCCCTGTGCCTATGGGCCGCGACCGGGGTATTTTTTAGCATAAAGCCGGGCTACCAAGGGGCCTACCAAAAGCTCTATGTAGCCACTTACCCCCTAGCTCACTCGGTAACACTAAGCAGCCAAGCCGATTGGCAGGAACTGCGGCGGCTAAAAACGATACTGGGCGAGCACCTGCTAGTAAAAACAAATAATCAATGGCAGCAACTACATACCCATAACCAGCAGCCATGGCCCGCAGCCACGCCTGCACAGGTGCAGCAACTGATCGCCGACGCCTTACGCAGCGATCCGCAGCGCTATGGCAATATAAACACGGTAGACGGCTATCAGGCTACCACCACTACTGGCGTGAACATCACCTTAGATTGGCACACCCTCGGCCTAAAACAACGCGGCCAAGATACTGAGTTTATCGCTAAGCTATATAAACTTCATTATTTGCAGTGGAGCAACAATGCGTTTATCAATGGGCTGTTAGAAACTATTGGTTTAAGCTTACTCATCATTTTAACTCTGCTAGGCGCTTGGATAAGCGTCAAAAAAACTTAAGATTTTTATCCTACTTTTTAATAACGCACTAGCTTATGCTACCCCGCCAAAAAATCTCTAGCCCTTATATTTCGCCCATAAATCTGGCCCATAAAAAAACGCCTCTGTTTGAGGCGTTTCGTTTTATCTTTACTTAGCAGGCGCTATATTTAGCGCAGCAGCTCTTCCGGCGGCTGCTCACATTTTAACTTATCGCCTAACAACTCTTCTATGGTGGGCAACAAGAAGGCGTCATCTTCACAGGCAAAGCTAATAGAGGTGCCTTTAGCGCCTGCTCTACCGGTGCGGCCTATACGGTGTACATAATCTTCCGGATCTTCCGGCAGCGTGTAATTCACCACATGACTAATGCCTTTAACATGTATACCCCGGCCCGCAACATCGGTGGCAATTAACACTTTCAACTTGCCATCTTTAAAGTTCTGCAGGGTAGAGGTGCGTTTATTCTGTGGCACCTCGCCCGATAACATGCCGCACTTCACACCGGCTTTCTGTAAACGCTCAGATAATTTACGCACCTGATCGCGACGGTTGGCAAATACTATAACGCTTTCAACACTGTCGTCGGTGACGATATTTTTAAGTAACCGATACTTGTCCTGGGCTGCAACAATAAAGACTTTTTGCTCGACACTATCGGTAGCAACACTCTCGGGCTCTATCTCTATAGTGATGGGGTTAAAGGTCCATTGCTCGGTGAGACTAAGGACTTCCGGGGTAAAGGTGGCACTAAATAACAGTGTTTGCCTATCTTCCTTACGCGGGGTTGAACGCACAATACGACGCACCTGCGGTATAAAGCCCATATCTAACATGCGGTCGGCTTCGTCTATAACCAACACTTCTATCTGATCTAAATACAAATCACCGCGCTGCATAAAATCGATTAAGCGCCCCGGCGAGGCAACCACAATATCAACACAGTTATTTTGCAGCTGTTGTTGTTGCTTTTGATAATCAGCACCGCCAATTAAGGTCACCACATTAATATCTGTGTGCTTCAGCAAGCCCCGGGCATCATCGGCTATTTGCACCACTAGCTCACGGGTAGGGGCTATGATGACGGCTCTGGGTTCACCCGCAAAACGCTCACCCTCTATAGGGTTGTTTAATAAGTCGTTAATAATGGTAATTAAAAAAGCGGCTGTTTTACCGGTACCGGTTTGTGCCTTGCCTATAACATCGTGGCCTTGCAGGGTATGAGGTAGCGACGCTGCCTGTATGGCTGAAGGGTATTCAAAACCCAAGTCGGCAATGCCGTGCATCAGCCTATCGTCTATGCCTAGGTCGTGAAAACGCGCTTTACCATCCAGTACCGGGACTTTAAATTGATCAACAGTCCACGCAGGCTGCTGAGGTTTGGCTTTTTTGCTCTGTTGATGCTTGCCGCGGCCGTGGGGCTTTTTATCGGCTTTTTTGGCCTGAGGCGCTGAAGATGTCACTTCAGCCTTATTTTTCTTTCCAAATAACTTACCTAACAAGGGCGTATCTCTTATATGTTGCAATGAATAGCCCAGTATTCTAGCACCTATCAGGTTGTTTTACGCCCACTTATTACTACCCTAGCGCGCAGACTCATTCCAGAAGACCAGCCGGACTGGGGCTTTGAGGCCAGCCTCGGTGCCAAGCATCGTAATATGGATATCTCTATAGACGCTGGTAGGCGCTGGCGGCAGGCCTTAACTGTATTTTGTCCTATCACAGCCTTTCAGCAAATGCCGGTTAATCAACAAGCAGCCATAAATCAATTTATCCATACGCCCCTGCCACAAAGCTAAACACAGCACTTCCTGCCTGACATTACGATATGCAAACAGCTATACATATAGACAGATAAAAAATACCGAAATAAATTCAGTATTTTTTACAGTACTTAGGTATAGAAAATTACTGGGTGTTTACGGCTTAGGAAAAGCACGACTCAGCCAATAATCTAGGCTTACATAGCGACCACCGCCACTAAAGAACAGCGACAACAACATAACAAAATAGGTAATGGAAAATTCTATGCCATTATTAACTATCACCAGCGAACCACGCCCGGTTAACCAAGCGTAATTACCGTGTTCTGTTAAAATTTCTTTGGCTCGCTCTAAACGCATAGTCGCTTCGGCCACACGTTCGTTAGCAAAGGGCGCGCTGGCATCAGCTATGGCCTGCCAGCCATTGGGCCAATGCACGGCAAAAGCCGCCACTAACATGGTGACCATAAGTGGAATACTAATCCAACGTACCGCAAAGCCTGCCGCCAAAAAAACAGCACCTAACACTTCGGCCCAGCCAGCCAAAAAAGCCATTAAGGTAGGCAGAGGCATACCTAAGTAATCGCCAAACCACTGCACGGTTCCGGCATAGGGCATTAGGGTGGTGAAATCAATTTTACTGCTGCCTGCCATCCAAAATACGGGAATTAAATACAAGCGCAGCAATAGCGGTGCTAGGCCGCTTAGGCAGGCTGTTCTATCCAACAGCTGCGCCTGCATACAGTAATAAGTGTTGCTTAGTTTGCTCATGGTAAATATTCTCCGCCTTGTTTTATTCGTTATTATTCGGGGCTTAGACACAGCGATATTATTTAGTTCAATGCTAACCTTAGGATAGGTAATACACAGTATTTTTACCTTTATATTTTGCCTGATACAACGCCTTATCAGAGCGCGAGTATAGATCTAAAAACTTTTCATCAGTCGCTCTTAATGCTGACACACCCACGCTGAGTTTAACTGCTATATGAATACCGTTTTCAGCCGCGAACTCATTAGCATCTTGATAAGCTCGAATTCTTTCGGCTACCAACTGTGCTTTATCAGGCGTAGTTTCTGGTAACAACACAGAAAACTCCCCCCTATTCTGGCAAGCACATCTTCTAAACGCACATTCGGGATAATGTTTTTGACTACTGCCAATAAAACTTTATCCTCTATCGGCATTTTCAAAAAAACATCTACGATCAAATAAACCGGTTAAGGCGTCGGTATTAGCCTGCTGTTGATAGCTTTCTTTTAACTCATAGCGCTCTGTTATGTCCGTTGAAAAACCAATCAGCACCTTGCTATTATGGGAAAACTGGCTGTCACCTTTGCCTATGACCTCGTCATAGCGCCTGCCAAACATCTCTAAAACCTTTTGGTTCACATAGGTATAGCAGCCCTGTAAGCCTTTGGTAAAGACATAGGCCCCCACATGGCTGAGTACGTTTTCTAACGTTTTTTATTTTTACTCGCAGGGCTTCTACTTATTTATTACTCAATGCAGCAGCCTTTATTAATCAACAACGCCATTAAGAATAGTGCATAAAAGCACAATAGCTCACGAAGGGCTGCATGATGTCTGTGAAAGTCTGTGTAGCTAAGATGCGCACACTGGGCAGCTGGTATTTTTGGGTAATGTGAGCTTGCGCCACTCCATAACCTTGGCATCAAATATCATTAACTGGCCGATTAAAGGCTGGCCAAAACCGCTGATAACTTTGATCGTTTCCAAGGCCTGCATAGAGCCTATCACCCCCACCAAGGGTGACAACACGCCACTTTGTGAGCAGCTTAGCTGGCTGTCATCGGCATTATCATCGTACAGGCAGCGGTAACAAGGGCTGTTAGCGTCGCGGCTGTCAAACACCGCCACCTGGCCTTCGCTGCGTATAGCCGCCCCGGATACCAAGGGTTTTTTCGCCGCCACACAGGCGCGGTTAATATCAAAACGGGTGGCGAAGTTATCGCTGGCATCTACCACCACATCAACATGCTTGAGGGCATCATCTAACAGCTGCCCCGCTAAATGCTCGTTAATACATTCTACCCGCACGTCAGTGTTAATCGCGGCTATACGCTCGCGTACCGAGATCACCTTAGGGCGGCCTACATCCGCCACATCGTGGGCAATTTGGCGCTGTAGATTGCTGATATCCACAGCATCAAAATCGGCCAACCACAATTCACCTACACCAGCCGCCGCCAGGTACAATGCAACAGGGCAACCCAAGCCGCCCATGCCCACAATTAACACCTTAGCGTCTATAAGCGCTTGCTGACCGGCCACATCAAAATCGGGCATCATAATATGCCGGCTATAACGTAGTAACTGCTCGTCGTTCATTACTATTACCTCATGCCGTGGCGGGATATTGCGCCAGTGACACTCTATCCATACCCGCTATATCTTGTCGTGTAGCCACTGCGCTATAACCCTGTGTATGCAACAACTCACGCACGGCTGGGCCTTGATCATAACCGTGTTCCAGCAGCAGCCAAGCCCCAGGTTCTAAATAGGCTTGCGCCTGTTGAATAATATGGCGGATATCCGCCAAGCCTTTGCCGGCGGCAACCAAGGCACTGCGCGGTTCAAAACGCACATCGCCTTGGGCTAAATGCGGGTCGGCTGGATCGATGTAAGGCGGGTTGCTAACGATCAAGTCAAATTGCTGCACAGGAATTTGCGCAAACCAATTGGACTGTAAAAATTCAACATTATGAATCTTGTTTTGCTGGCCATTGTCTTGCGCCAGCGCCACCGCCTCCGCTTGCACATCACAGGCCAGCACCTGCCAATGATTATTTTCTGAAGCTATGGCCAAGGCTATAGCGCCGGTGCCGGTACCTAAATCTAAAATACGTGCCAGCGCAGTATCGGCCAACTTTTCTAAGGCCAGCTCTACCAGTAATTCGGTTTCGGGGCGGGGGATTAAGGTAGAGGCGTTGACACGTAAATCCAGCGTCCAAAAACCGCGACTGCCTATCAGATAGGCTATAGGCTCACCGCGCTGCCTACGCTGTAATAGCACCGCAAACTGCTGCTGTTGTTGCTCGCCCACCTCGCGCTCTGGCCAGGTTTTTAAATAGCTACGATCTTTATCCAAACAATGCGCTAGTAATAACTCAACATCTAAGCCGGGCGTATCACTTACAGCCGCTAAGCTGCTGCGACTGGCTAACAGCTCGGCTATGCTGCTCATTCGTCGCCCATAGACGCCAATAGGTCAGCCTGATACTCATTGCGCAGCGGCTCTATCACTTCGTTCAACGCGCCTTCCATAATCTCATTGAGTTTATATAGAGTTAAGTTAATGCGGTGATCGCTAATCCGGCTTTGCGGATAGTTGTAGGTGCGTATGCGCTCAGAGCGGTCGCCACTGCCCACTAAGCTGCGGCGCTCACTGGCCTGCTCCTGCTGCTGCTTATCTTGTATGCCGGTTAAGATGCGCGACTGCAATAAGGACATGGCACGTGCTTTGTTTTTATGCTGCGAACGCTCGTCCTGGCACTCCACGACTATGCCAGTAGGCATATGGGTAATCCGTATCGCCGAGTCAGTTTTGTTAACGTGCTGGCCACCGGCACCTGAGGCCCTAAAGGTATCAACCCGTATATCGGCCTTATTAATTTCTATGGCATCCACTTCATCGAGTTCAGGCATAACCGCCACGGTACAGGCGGAAGTGTGCACTCGGCCCTGCGATTCGGTTTCAGGCACGCGCTGCACGCGGTGTGCACCAGACTCAAATTTTAAATGGGCGTAAACATCTTGGCCACTAATGCTGGCAATAATCTCTTTAAAGCCGCCGTGATCGCCTGCACGCTCAGTCACTACGGTAATTTTCCAACCTTGGTTTTCGGCGTAGCGTGAATACATACGGTATAAATCACCGGCAAAAATCGCCGCCTCATCACCACCGGTGCCAGCCCGTACTTCTAAAAATACATTATTGGAATCGTTGGGGTCACGGGGTAATAACAGCTTTTGCAGCTCCTGCTCCAACTCATCTCTTTGCGCTTGGCTACTTTTAAACTCCTCTTTGCCCATGTCACGCATTTCAGGGTCGCTATCATCCATCAACACCTGCGCTTCTTCGATATTTTCTAGGGCCACGCGGTATTGTTCATAGCATTTCACCACAGGTTCTATTTCGGCATACTCTTTAGACAGCGCGCGGAATTTATTTTGATCGCTAATCACGTCGCCATCACTGAGCAAAGCGGCTATTTCTTCGTGCCTATCGATTAAGTTTTCTAGCTTATTTACTAACGATTGCTTCATATCATGTCTTTTAATTAAGATGCGGTAGACCTGCGCGGGCAGGCTGTTTACTGCGAATGGTCTTGACGCGCTCACGCGCTATAGCCATGACCCGTTTTTGCCGCTTTATTTTTTCAAACCAAACAGTTGTTGTGTCAAACTGATTAAATCTTTACGGCCATGGGCACTGGCCTTCTTCATTTCTATGCTGGGGCTGTGTATCAACTTATTGGTTAGGCTGCGCGCCATCTGTTCCAGTACACGCTCGGCCTGTTCACCTTTTTCTAATTGTTTTAAAGCCTTAAGCAATTCGGCATCACGTATTTGCTCTGACTGGGAGCGAAAAGCTTTGAGTATATCTACCGCATCCAAGGAGCGCAGTTTTTGCAAGTAATCGCATACGCCTTCATTAATAATAACATCGGCCTTGCGCACTTCTTGCTGCCTGCTCTGGCGGTTTGCATCGACGATTTCAGTGAGATCGTCAACCGTATATAAGTACACATCCTCTAACTCGCCGACTTGCTCTTCTATATCCCGCGGCACTGCGATATCTACCATTAACATGGGCTTGTGCTTGCGTATTTTTAAGGCGTGCTCCACGGCACCCTTGCCTAAAATCGGTAGCTGGCTGCCGGTAGACGAAATCACTATATCGGCGCTAACTAATTGCTCGGGGATTTCCGATAGTAACACCGCCTCGGCGCCAAACTGCTGCGCCAACTCGCGCGCGCGCCCCAAGGTACGATTGGCCACGACTATGCTACCCACGCCATTTTCAAACAGGTGCCTAGCGACTAGCTCTATGGTTTCGCCAGCACCAATTAATAGCGCTGAGGTATTGCTCAAGTCTGAAAAAATATGGCGCGACAAGGTCACCGCGGCAAAGGCTACCGACACCGGGTTTTCGCCTATGGCAGTATCGGTGCGTACTTTTTTAGCCAAGGAAAACACATGCGGGAAAACATTATACAGCTGCGAGTTGATCGCCCCTGCCTCCTGTGCCACCGCGTAGGCCGATTTCATTTGGCCAAAAATTTGCGGCTCACCCAACACCATAGAATCCAGACCGCTGGATACCGCCACCATATGACGCAGCGCCTGCTCTTGGTGATGCTCGTAATAGCAGGCCTGCAAATCCGCCAAGGATAGATGATGATAGTCCGCCAGCCACTGTAAGATACGCTGGCTGGCCGCGCCGCCCTCGGCATTATCACCCTCAGCGCTATCACCCTCTCTGCCGATTACGGCAAAAATCTCAGTGCGATTACAGGTGGATAAAATAACCGCCTCGTCTATGGCCGCGGTCGTCAGTAAATCCTGCAACGCCTCGGTCATTTGCTCAGGCGCAAAGGCCACGCGCTCGCGCAGAGACACATGTGCCGATTTGTGATTAATACCCAGTGCTAATAAAGCCATTTGCTGTTGGCGAACCTTACAAAGTCATCTCAGTTTGCCCAACCTAATTATGGCTGCTTTGGCCAAACCCTAAAAAAGCGCCTAATACTATCAAGTTAGCGAGCAAATGTGGATTGATCTTCGCCTGACTTTGTCTAACTATTTTTGCTTAACGACACCAAAGTAAGCCTAGCAAGCGTTAAAATCGACTTTTTCCAGCCCCAGCTCAGACTTAGCCCCCCGCCTAGCTGGTTTTCTAACAGGCCTTTGTGTCATTATGAGAGCAATTGAAGGAACACTGTATTTATGAAGAACTACCTGTGGCTTATTGCCTTGCTCACCCTACAGCTAGGCGCCTGTACCGCCCCTCAGCACGCCGTCGACACACCCCCAGCCACGGCTGATAAGCCTGCTCAACCCAAAGCTGCCGCAGCTATACCCAAGCGCCCCTTTCCGGCCGAGAGCTTTCACCAGCTGCTAGTGGCTGAGTTTGCGGTACGTCGCGATCAATTCGATGTCGCCCTAGACCACTACGTGCAACAAGCCCATCAAACCCGTGACCCAGGCGTGGCCACCCGCGCGACTCGCCTTGCCCAGTATATGAAAGCACAAAACGCCGCACTGGATATGGCACAGCTGTGGGCAGAGTTAGAACCCGATAGCGCCGAGGCCCAATACACTACCGCTACTTTGCTGGCGCAAAACAATCAACCGCTAGAGTCTCTAGAACATATGGAGCGGGTACTCAAAGTCGGCGGCGCCACCAACTTTACCGCGATTGCGGCCTCCAGCCTCAACATGCCTGCGCTCAGCCAGCAAATGGTGGCCTCGGCCATAGATGAATTAATTAAGCGCCACCCTCAGTACGGCCAATTATATGTTAGCCGCGCCATTCTGCAGCAAAGCCAAAACCAACTCAGCCTAGCACTGGCCTCAGCCCGCAAGGGCGTAGCGCTGGATAACAGCGACATACAAGCGGTGATTATAGAAACGCGGCTACTGCAACAAATGGGTAAGCACGAAGAAGCCTTTGTCAGGCTAGAGGCCATACAACAGCAATACCCCAACAACCGCCGTCTGCGTTTGCAATATGCCCGCCTGCTACTACAAAAAGATCTCAACAAGGCCCGCGAACAATTTGAATACCTGCTAGCTGATACCCCTAATGAGATCGATTTACTCATGTCGCTAGCGCTGATTAACACCGAGCTCAACGACTACCCGCAAGCTAAACAATACTTCACCCTCGCCCTAGCCACCGGCACCCGCAACAATGAAGCCCGCTATTATCTCGCACAAATAGCCGAGCGCGAAAATCAACTCAGCGTAGCCATAGACCACTACCAAGCCATATCAATAGGGGATGATTACATAGCCGCCAGTAACCGTATGGCCGAACTCTACAGCCAACAAGGTGATAACGCCGGCGCACTGGCCATGTTACAACAACGCCGCCAACAGCACCCCGATTTAGCACTGCGCTTTTATCTTATCGAGGCTGAGCTATTGCTTAGCCAACAGCAATACCAACAATGCCATGCCCTACTCAGTGAAGCCTTGGTGCAACACCCCAATCACGCCAACCTGCTATACATGCGCTCATTGGTTAGCGAGAAACGAGACGATTTTGCGTTAATGGAACAAGACCTGCGCAATATCATCGCCCAAGACCCAGAAAACGTCACCGCGCTAAACGCCTTGGGCTATGTGCTGGCCAATCGTAGCGAGCGCCTAGACGAAGCCTTCTCCTTAATTAGCCTAGCGCTGAGCTTAAAGCCCAGCGACCCCGCCATACTCGATAGCCTAGGCTGGGTAGAATACCGCCGCGGCAATCTTAACCGTGCCTTCAGCCTGCTAGAAAAAGCTTACAGCCACTTCCCCGACCCCGAAGTAGCCTCACACCTAGGCGAAGTGTTATGGATGCTGAATCAGCCGGAAAAAGCCCGCCAAATATGGCAGCAGTCGCTGGAAAAACACCCCAACAACCCCCTGATAGAAAACACCATGCAACGCCTGTTGAATGACAGCAGTGACATCACCACCGCACATCCGCCTGGCCAGAAGGCGCAACCCTAAACATGGCTATACGCACATCAAACTTACTCACCACCCTTAGCCTGCTGTTATTAGCCAGCGCCTGTAGCCACCAACCACAACCAGAGGGTGCACTATGGCTGAGCCAGGCCCAGCAGCAGGCCAATCGCGGCATACAGCAATGGCTGATAGGCGGTAAAATAGGCCTACGCAGCGCGTCCGACGCCAACACCGGCTACGTCAATTGGCAGCAATGTGGTGAGCAATTTGATATACGCCTTAGCGGCCCCCTAGGCCAGGGCGCAGCCCATTTATGGGGTAACGGCCAACAGGCGCAATTGCAAACCAGCGAACAACTGTACAGCGCCGACAACCCCGAACAACTACTGGCGCAACAAGGCTGGCAGCTGCCCGTCACCCAACTATTGTATTGGGTACGTGGCCTACCTGCCCCCGGCCACGCTATTAGCCAACAAGATCACGAGGGCTTCAGCCAAATGGGCTGGCGCGTAGATTACCGGCAGTGGCTAAGCCTAGACGGCCACAGCTTGCCCAGAAAAGCCGTTGCCAGCCACCCCCAGCTCAAGGTGACCCTACTACTTAAAAACTGGTCACTGGACGCAGAGTGCAGCGACGACGACCTAGCCCAACAACTCTAAGCACAAGAATATACCGCCACATGACCACACTTTCGTTAATGGCTCCTGCCAAACTCAACTTGTTTTTACACATTATCGGCCAGCGCGCCGACGGTTATCACCAGCTGCAAACCTTATTTCAACTGTTAGATTACGGAGACCAGCTACACTTTAGCCTGCGTGAGGATGCACAAATCAACCTCAGCCCCGCCCTAGCAGGCGTCGCCGAAAACGATAATTTAATTGTGCGCGCCGCTAAATTATTACAACAACATAGCGGTTGCCAATTAGGGGCCGATATACAACTGGATAAAATTTTGCCTTTAGGTGGCGGTTTGGGCGGCGGTAGTTCCAATGCAGCCACCACCTTAGTCGGCCTTAATTATTTATGGAAATTACAGCTGCCTTTAGCTGAGTTAGCACGATTAGGTTTGCAACTGGGTGCCGATGTGCCGCTATTTGTTGAAGGCAAAAGTGCCTGGGGCGAAGGGGTGGGTGAACGCCTAACTGCTCTAAAAATACCCGATTATTGGTATCTTGTAGTGAAACCTGATTGCGAAGTATCCACATTGCAAATTTTTTCAAACAAACAATTGACACGTAACAGCCCACCCATCACAATAGCCGCCGTTTTCGAGGAGGATCACAGGAACGATTGTGAGCCTATTGTAAGGGCAATTTACCCGCAAGTGGATAGCGCACTTAAGTGGTTGAGCCAAAAGACAAAATCTCGATTAACCGGCACCGGCGCTTGTATATTTGGCCAGTTTGCTGATCACGCATCAGCACTACAGGTTTTACATGAGTTGCCCGCCGAGTTAACAGGCTTTGTGGCTAGAGGAGTGAACCAATCTCCTTGTCACATGAAGCTCTATAACTAGAGCAGGCCTATAAAAGTTTATTGGGGCGTCGCCAAGCGGCAAGGCACTGGGTTTTGATCTCAGCATTCGCAGGTTCGAATCCTGCCGCCCCAGCCATATTTAGAAAGCTCACACCCTGTTTAGAAATAAAAGGGGGCGTGAGACGCTGGAAAAGAAGTGTAACTTCTAACCAGCAGGAGTCGAACGAGGTTCGACAAACGCAACAGCGTTTGGACATCATCAAAGATGATGGGGCTTTAGCCCTGAAAGCCGTAAGGCTTGAATCCACCCTGCCGCCCCAGCCATATTTAGAAAACTCACGCTTTTGACGTGAGACGTTGGAAAAAGAAGCCTAGCTTCTAGCCAGCAGGGTTAAGAGCTCAACCCACCTATTTTACAAGTCCGCTGCAGATACTGAGCGGCACACCGGCCAAAAGGTTATACTTCTAACCTAGCAGTTTCGGTGCACAGCACTGAAGCTACAGATACCCACAATCACATACCCACAAGCAGGATACCCGCCTTGTCTACGTTAATGATTTTTACCGGTAACGCTAACCCCGAACTGGCTCAAAAAGTTAGCGAGCAGCTGCACATCCCTCTGGGTGATGCCGATGTCAGCAAATTTAGTGACGGCGAGATCGCGGTAGAGATCAACGAGAATGTTCGTGGTGCCGACGTATTTATTATTCAATCAACTTGTGCGCCCACCAACGACAACCTTATGGAATTGATCGTCATGATCGATGCCTTGCGTCGCGCCTCTGCTGGCCGCGTAACTGCTGTTGTGCCTTATTTCGGTTACGCTCGCCAAGATAGACGCGTACGTTCTTCACGAGTAGCCATTAGCGCTAAAGTCGTTGCCGATATGATGACCGGCGTAGGTGTAGATCGCGTATTAACCGTCGATTTACACGCAGAACAAATTCAAGGCTTTTTTGATGTACCCGTAGATAACGTTTACGGCTCACCCGTATTGTTAGATGACATCAACAAGCAAAATTACCAAAACATCGTAGTCGTATCACCCGACATAGGCGGCGTAGTACGCGCCCGCGCCGTAGCCAAGCAACTTGATGATTGCGACCTAGCCATCATAGACAAGCGCCGCCCACAGGCTAACGAAGCACAAGTGATGCACATTATTGGTGAAGTTGAAGGCCGCACCTGCATATTGGTTGATGATATGGTCGACACCGCTGGCACCTTATGTAAAGCCGCTGAAGCTCTAAAAGCACGCGGCGCTGAAAAAGTCGTCGCCTACTGTACTCACGCAGTACTGTCAGGCAATGCTTTAGTCAATATCAAAAACTCAGCACTGGATGAATTAGTTGTCACCGACACTATTCCACTAAGCGACGAAGCCAAGCAACTAGGCTGTATACGTCAATTATCCATGGCCAATTTATTAGCTGAATCGGTACGCCGAGTCAGCAACGAAGAGTCGATTAGCGCACTCTTTCGTTAAATAGAAACTTAGCCAACAGCAACGCGGCTAAACAAAAGGGACAGTTTTTATACGCTGTCCCTTTTGCCGTTTTACATTAAGGTGTAAAGCGGCCCAAAAAATACCGTTTACCGATAAATATTTGTTTATCGGTAAACACTTAAAGAGCGTAACTAACTACCCGTTAAGCCGCTCGCAACCCTCACTAAACGCCGGTCGCAGGCCTTGGTGAGTTTCGCTACTTATAGGAGACATATTATGTCTGGCGAATTTACTTTAGACGTACAAACCAGAGCTGACTTAGGGAAAGGTGCGAGCCGCCGCCTGCGTCGCCTGGACAACAAAGTGTTAGGCATCATTTACGGTGGCGGTAAGAAAAAACCTACCCCCATCCTATTTGCTGAAAACGAAATCGTTAAGCTTGCTAACAACGAAGCGTTTTTCACTAGCTTAATCACTTTAAACCTTGATGGTAAAGCTGAGCAAGTGGTTATTAAAGACGTACAACGCCACCCCGCCAGAGAAACCTTCATGCACGTTGATTTTATGCGCGTTAGCGCTAAAACCAAAATCACCATGCATGTACCTTTGCACTTCATCAACGAAGCAAACTGCCCTGGCGTTAAGCAAGAAGGCGGTATCGCCTCACATGCATTAAACGACCTAGAAGTGTTTTGCCTACCTAAAGACTTACCCGAGTTTATCGAAGTCGATATGGCTGCGCTAAACGCTGGTGACAACCTGCACATTTCTGACCTAGTACTACCTAAAGGCGTAGAAAGTGTTGCCCTAAGTCACGGTGAAGATCACGATCTATTAGTATGTGCTGTTAACATACCACGTGGTGCTGCTAGCGATGACGACGCAGCTGATGAAGCTGAAGGCGAAACTAAAGAAGAAGGTGGCGCAGAGTAATCTTGCCCCTTTTTAGTATTGCCAAGTAAGACAATAAGGCCCCAACATTGAGCGCAATTCAACTTATCGTAGGCCTGGGTAACCCAGGCCGTGAATATGAAGAAACACGCCACAATGCTGGGGCCTTGTTCGTTACCGAGCTGGCCCGACACTATAACGGCACGCTCAAATCCGAAGCTAAATTTTATGGCGACACTGCCCGCATCAACCTCGTTGATAGCCAGGGCCATAGCCACGATGTACGCTTACTGATTCCCAGCACCTTTATGAACCGCAGCGGACTAGCCATAGCAGCTATGGCCACGTTTTATAAAATTGCACCCGAAGATATTTTAGTTGCCCACGACGAACTAGACATAGACGCAGGCACCGCACGCTTTAAACAAGGCGGCGGCCACGGTGGCCACAACGGCCTGCGCGACACCATAGCCACACTGGGTAACAACAAAAATTTTCACCGCCTACGTATAGGCATAGGCCACCCCGGTTCATCCGACAAAGTGACCGGCTACGTGCTTAACAAAGCACCGGCCAAAGAATATCAAATGATGATGGATATAATTGACGATAGCATACGCGCCCTGCCCCACGCTTTAACAGGCGACTGGGCTAAAGCCATGAACTATCTACACAGCATAAAAGCCTAGGCTTTTACACGACAGCACTACACAGACAACAGGAACAGATCATGGGTTTTAATTGCGGCATAGTTGGCCTACCCAACGTAGGTAAATCAACCTTATTTAACGCCTTAACCAAGGCTGGCATAGGCGCAGAAAACTTTCCCTTCTGCACCATAGAACCCAACGCCGGCACAGTACCTATCCCCGACCCGCGCCAAGATGCACTGGCCGCTATTGTTAAACCCGAAAAAACCATCGCCACCACCATGGAGTTTGTTGACATCGCCGGCTTAGTAGAAGGCGCCTCCAAGGGTGAAGGCCTGGGTAATAAGTTCTTAGCTAACATACGCGAAACCGATGCTATCGCTCACGTAGTGCGCTGCTTTGACGATGACAACGTTATCCACGTCGCCAACAAAATCGACCCCGCCGACGACATAGGTATTATCAATATAGAACTGGCCATGGCCGACTTAGACAGCGCCGAAAAACAACTACAACGTGTCACCCGCGTCGCCAAAGGCGGCGACAAACTGGCCAGTGCCCAAAAAGCCCTACTAGAAAAACTCATCCCCCATTTTGAAGAGGGCAACGCTGCACGTTCATTAAGCTATAGCGATGCCGAACTAGAAGTGCTGCCCAGCCTGCACCTATTAACTATCAAGCCCACCATGTACATCGCCAACGTGGATGAAGAAGGCTTTGACAACAACCCCCACCTAGATGTGGTTAAAGCCATAGCCGCCGAAGAAAACGCCATCGTCGTGGTCATCTGCAATAAGCTAGAATCCGAAATAGCCGAACTGGATGATGAAGAAAAAAACGAATTCCTAGCCGACTTAGGCATGGAAGAGCCGGGCCTAGACAGAGTAATACGCGCTGGCTACCAACTGCTCAGCCTACACACCTACTTCACCGCCGGAGTCAAAGAAGTACGCGCCTGGACCATACCCAAAGGCGCCACCGCCCCCGAAGCCGCAGGTGTGATACACACTGACTTTCAACGCGGCTTCATTAAAGCCGAAGTCATCTCCTACGAGGACTTCATCACCTACAACGGTGAACAAGGCGCTAAAGAAGCCGGCAAACTACGCCTAGAAGGCAAAGACTACATCGTCAAAGACGGTGACGTCGTACACTTCAAATTTAACGTTTAAAAGCGCAGAAAGGCGGTCTAACGGCTTGACAACAAGCGACCAGATCGCCAGAATACGCGCCTCCTGAACAAGCTATTTCGACAACTGTTCAACATGTTTAGCACGGTAGCTGAACATTACGATAGGGATTTATCGACAACAAGTTTTGGCAAGGTAGCTCAGCTGGTTAGAGCACATCACTCATAATGATGGGGTCGGCGGTTCAAATCCGCCTCTTGCTACCATTACAAAAAAGGCTCACCCATAGGGTGGGCCTTTTTTGTAATGGTAGCAAGAGGCGGAACTGAGTTTAAGCCCCGGTTCACAAACTTTGCTTACAGCAAAGTTTGAACGCCAGCTTTCCATGGCGCCCCGCAGGGGTGATAAAAGCCTAAAGCTTTTATCATTCAATCCGCCTCGAATTAATATACCCAAACTCAAAACCAGCTCACATTCCTAATAGGGCGGACCTTTTCCGTAATGGCCGCCAGCGGCGGAACTGAGTTTAAGCCCCGGTTCACAAACTTTGCTTACAGCAAAGTTTGATACCCAAAGCACTGCGTGGGGCATGCTAACGCCAGCTTTCCATGGCGCCCCGAAGGGGTGATAAAAGCCTAAAGCTTTTATCATTCAATCCGCCTCGAATTAATATACCCAAACCCAAAAACCCCTCACACCCTCAATAGGGTGGGCCTTTTTTGTAATGGCCGCCAGCGGCGGAATCGAGTTTAAGCCCCGATTCACAAAGCACTGCGTGGGGCATGCTAACGCCAGCCTTCCATGGCGACCCGCAGGGGTAACAAAAGCCTAAAGCTTTTGTTATTCAATCCCCCTCGCATTAATCTACCCAAACAAGCAGCAGGCTCACACCCTCAATGGCGCGGGCCTTTTCCATAACACCACCCCAACATTTACCACAAGCATTCCCCCCCATTCTTTGCTAACGTTAAACCATGGACACCATCGCCTCCCCCTGCATCAGAAACTGCTGCCTAAACCATAAAGATATTTGCATAGGCTGCCTGCGCAGCCTGGATGAGATACTGCTATGGGGCAAAGCCAGCGAGCAACAAAAAGTCGATATTTTAAAAACCGTCACGCAACGCAAACAACAGGCAGCAACTCACAAACCTAATTCACAATAGACATTCAAACAATATTAGGAAGATAAGCCTCATGCCCAGCCGTAAAACCACCGCAGGCTTTACTCTAATAGAAATTCTAGTCGTACTAGCAGTGATAGCTATATTACTCACTATGGCCATGCCCAACACCAGTCATCGCGTGGCGCAAAAGCAAATTAAAGAAAGCCTGGATCTCATAGCGCCCTTTAAAAAAACCATAGCCGATTACTACCTAGCCACCGCCACCTTTCCCAGCAACAACAGTACTGCAGGGCTACCTGATGCCGATAAAATCATGGGCAACTATCTAGCCTCAGTCACTGTTATTGATGGTGCACTACAGCTCACCCTAGGCAATAAAGCACTGCCGCAAATAAACGGTAAGCAAGTCAGTATAAGGCCTATCTATGTTGAACTATCCCCGGCCAGCCCCGTTTCTTGGGTGTGTGGATTTGATGAGGTTCCTGCAGCTATGCAAGTGAGTGGCGACAACCAAACCAACGTAGAACTCTTGCAACTGCCTATTAGCTGCCGTTAATCACCCAGCGCATTATTAAACATTCATTCGCCAAACTGCAGCGCAAAAAAAACCGATAACATCGTTATCGGTTTTTCGTCTTTTTCTTGCTGCTAGCTAGGGCCTAACCTTCACCATCCAGCTTTAAGGTACTGATATTTTTCGCCCTCACTGCGGCCAATAGCTCAGGATTTTCTCTTAGGCTTTCACCATAGGAGGGGATCATAGCCTTGAGCTTGTCTTTCCAGCCATCATTCTCCAAGCGATCAGCAAAACAACGTTCAATAACACTAATCATGGTTTGAGTAGAGGTAGACGCACCTGGCGACGCCCCCAGTAAAGCCGCTAGCGAGCCATCGGCACTGGCTACGATCTCGGTGCCAAACTCCAGCTTACCCTTGCCCTTTTCATCTTTCTTGATGATCTGTACACGCTTACCAGCGTTAAGTAGCGTCCAGTCCTCATCACGGGCTTCAGGAAAGTATTGACGCAAAGACTTCATGCGCGAACGCTGCGACTGCATAGCCTCGCCAATTAAGTATTTAGTCAGTGACATATTATGTAAGCCCACCGATAACATGGGCATTATATTATCGCCTTTAATGGATTTGGGTAAATCCATACTGGAACCTTCTTTTAAAAATTTGGTGGTAAAACCGGCAAAGGGGCCAAATAACAGCGCCGTTTCGCCACCTATATTACGGGTATCTAAATGCGGTACCGACATAGGCGGCGCACCTATCGCTGCTTTGCCATAGACCTTGGCATTGTGCTGCTTAACCACCTCTGGATTGGCACATACCAGCCACTGGCCACTGACGGGGAAACCACCGTAGCCACGGCCTTCTTTG
The DNA here is from genome assembly GCF_000373485.1 of Dasania marina DSM 21967. Lineage (NCBI taxonomy): Bacteria > Pseudomonadati > Pseudomonadota > Gammaproteobacteria > Cellvibrionales > Spongiibacteraceae > Dasania > Dasania marina. The sequence goes on along the minus strand of NZ_KB891577.1, from coordinate 45,162 downwards.
ATTTTTGATTTTTGCAATAAGCGCACTGCACCACCGCCGGCACCTAAAAACAAAAAGCGGGTGCGCACAAAGCGGCGCTTGCCGGTAATATTATTTTTTAATAATACCGTCCAGCCACCCGTGGGCATGGGCTTCATATTCACCGCCGAGTGACCCAGCATTAAATCAAAATTATCCTGTGCTTGCAGATAGCGAATCATGCTTCTGGCCAAGGCACCAAAATCCACATCAGCACCGCGCTCTACTCGAGTGGCCGCCACCGGTTCGTTATCTTTACGACCCTTCATCACCAACGGTATCCACTGCTGGATAAGCGCGGGGTCTTCGCTGTATTGCATGCCTTGAAACTGATGATCTTGGCTCATCAGCTCATAACGCTGGCGCAAAAAGTCTACATTTTTTTGGCCCCATACAAAGCTGAGGTGGGGCGTACGATTAATAAATTTTTTCGGCTCAGGCATAACCCCGCGAGTCACTAAATACGTCCAAAATTGTTGGCTCACCTCAAAGGCGGCGTTAATTTCTTTGGCTTTAGTAATATCCACCTTACCGTCAGTTTCCGGGGTGTAGTTCAGCTCACAGTAAGCAGCATGACCAGTGCCGGCATTGTTCCAGCCATAGGTGCTTTCCACAGCAACATCGGCTAAACGCTCGACCACAGCCACTTTCAGCGTGGGGTCTAATTGATTTAACAGGGTGGCCAAAGTGGAGCTCATCGCTCCGGCCCCCACTAATAGTGCATCGACTATTTTTACCATAATGAATTCTAGGCGCTTGCGCGCCCACCTAATAAGTTTTTGGGACGCAAATTATACGTTTTTTACGTGTATAAATCTCAGTTAGCTGTAATAAAACTAAGCATACAAACTTAAATATGTGTTCAAGTAACAAGGCTATATAAACAACGATTATTGAGTGACTAGCAGCCACTGTAGCGACGCCATCACAGCCAGCCGACCATCTCTTTCGTTACATTTTTTCGGTATACTGGCCGCCCGATAACTAACCTACATTACACTATGACGTTAAGCCCGCAGCAGCTCACACTCATTCAACAACAACTGGGCCGCCCCCCCAGAGGCATAGTCAGCATTGCTGCCGAATCAGCCAGCGGCATCCCCCTAGTGTTGCAAATGCGTTCACTGGTAGACAAGCAACCCTTCCCTACCTTGTATTGGTTGAGCTCTAAAACCCTGAGCAAAGCCATAGGCAGTATAGAAACGCTAGGCTGGGTTAAAACCATAGAACAGCGCCTACAAAATGACTATGCACTGCGGGAACAATTTTTACAGAATCAACGCGACTATGTGGCCAGCCGCTGGCAAAAAATGGATAGCAACGACAAGGCTCTCATCGAGCAACTAGGGTTTAGTCCCTTGTTCGAGCAATACGGTATCGGTGGGATTACCCAATGGGATAAAGTACGCTGCCTGCACATGCAGTACGCGCACCATCTAGCGGAGAGCAATGTGATAGGTGCGTTGATGGACGAAGAGTTTCAACTGAATGAGTTAGAGATAGAGTTATAAGCTGTAAGCTGTAACCTGTAACCTGTAACCTGTAACCTGTAACCTGTAACCTGTAACCTGTAACCTGTAACCTGTAACCTGTAAAATTTTAATTTATCAAACCTACCGCACAAGCTTTTTCTTGTCGCTTGCAGCTTAAAGCTTGCCGCTGCGCTAATAGCCTTAGGCTATTAGAGCTTCAACCCTCCCCCCAACGATTCACCACGCCTACATCTATATCAAACAAATCCAAGGTGCGGCCCACGCTGTGGTCGACGATATCAGCAACGGTTTTAGGCTTAGCGTAAAACCCGGGTAAAGGTGGCGCTATAATCGCCCCCATTTCTGACAGCGCAGTCATTGTGCGTAAGTGGCCGGTGTGAAACGGGGTTTCTCTCACCATTAATACTAACTTGCGCCGCTCTTTTAACATCACGTCAGCGGCCCTAGTGAGTAAATTGGAGGTTACTCCGCTGGCTATTTCTGACATGCTGCGTACCGAGCAGGGTGCCACCACCATGCCCATATTTTTAAAGGAGCCGCTGGCTATGGCCGCCCCTACATTTTTAACCGCATGCACTTCATCAGCTAAGGCCTGCACATCAGCCAGCTTTAAATCGCTTTCGAAGCTTAGTGTTAACTCGGCGGACTTGGTCATCACCAAATGGGTTTCAATATCAGTAGGCTGTAACAGCTCAAGTAAACGAATACCGTAAACCACCCCTGAGGCACCCGAAATACCCACTATTAACCGCTGTTTCGCCATCATCTTTACCCTATACACTACGCCTATCACTGAAAGGCCTTTATAACAGGATCACAGCATAGTGCAAAGCCTGTGTTAGCGCTTGTTTCAACTTAACGCTTACCATAAGCTTAGCACTGCCTAAACGGCCTACACCTTCACAATGGAACTAACAACTGAATGGATAGCCCCGAAACCTATAACCGCGTCAGTAAGATTGAAAGCACGCTTACTCATAACAGCCTTAAGTGGATTAAAACCTTGCTGTTATTAACTGCGGTTAGCATTGCCTGGCTCAGCTACAGCAATATAATCTCTTTAGGCTTGGGGGTAATTCTGTGTAGTACCGCGGTGTTATTGGCGCTAGTACTGTGGCGTATTATTATTTCTCGTAGCCGCTGCTGTCGATTTTGCGGTGATCCCTTGGACTATATCAACCGGGAAATGATACTCAACAGCAACTATTTAGCTATGCGCGGCACTAAACAAGGGGATTATTATTACGCGCCCAATGACTGGGCCAAAAAACATTCGGCAACCGGCTGGGCAAAAATATCACACCGCGCCCAAGCCTGCCATTATTGCCGAATATCAAAAGAAAGTTATAACGTACATCAACAAGCGGCCACCGAGCAGGAGTTAAGCTCGTTAAACATCACTACCGATGCCTGTTAAAAGTAGATATGAGTCACAACAGTAACGACCATAAGCGCTATACTTAAACAGACTATAACAACGCCGCCGTTAAAGGTGCGCAAAAAATATAATGAAAAAAAACCTGTTTAGTCAATTGCCCTTAGCTGTAAAGCTATCGCTGATGATCTCACTACTCATCATCACAGGTATTTCTGTGCTGAGTATTATCACGCTCAACAAACAGCACGATATTCAAAACCAGCAAATCAATGACTTTAGTATTGCCATGGCCAAGCAACTGGCCAGCGCCATGCGCGAGCCGCTGTTTACCGATGACAGCCTATCGATGCAATTGATGGCCAACAATTTTGCCCAGCTGCCACGCGTACTGGCTGTTACCGTTGTTGATACGCAACTACAAGTGCTGGCCAAAAGCGGCCCCGATATTAGCAACAACATTACCGCACACCTCACCCACACCGTGCAACAATCGCTAAAAAGTCTTAGCCAAGCACAGGACAATGGCATAGTGCATGCCGCCAGCCCGATAGATTTCAACGATAAAACAGGCGGCTATGTCATTATCGCCTTAGCCACTGATATGCTCTCCAGTATTTATCAGCACACCTTACGCTTACTACTATGGGTAAGTGGTGCCATTATTTTACTAGGGTTACTGGCAGCCTATTTTATTGGCCTGCATATTTCTAACCCTATTAAACAAATTCTTAACGCCACACATAAAATTAGCCACGGTAATTTTCAACGCATGGAGGAGCGACGCAACGATGAGCTGGGGCAACTCATCAGCACGATTAATAAAATGAGTGATGGGCTTATTAGAAAGCAGCAAGTGGAATCCTTGCTAGACCGCTTTTTAGCCAAAGATGTAGCCAGCCAATTATTGCAGCAACTAGACACTGTCGAGGTTAAAGGTGAGCGCGTCGATGCCACGGTATTATTTGCCGACATTGTGGGCTTCACTAGCATGTCGGAGCAACTTAGCCCCGAAAACGTTGCCGAACTGCTGAATGAGTATTTCTCCTACTTCACCTTATGCGCCAATATGTATTTTGGCAGCATTGATAAGTTTATCGGCGACTGCGCCATGGTGGTGTTTGGCGCGCCTAAAAAAAATGCGCAGCATCAATTTCATGCCATTGCCTGCGCCATATTGATGCAAAAACTCACCGGCGCCTTAAATAAACGCCGCCGCACCCAGCAACTACCCGAAATTAAATTGAGTATAGGTATTAACAGCGGTCCCATGCTAGCCGGCGTACTGGGCAATCAAAAACGCATGGAATATACCGTGGTCGGTGATAGTGTTAACCTAGCGTCCAGATTGTGTAGCGAAGCGGGCTCGGGTGAAATTTTAGCCACTGCCACCGCTTGTCAGCAGGCACTAGATAGTCATAAAATTTCTGCCGCAGCCAATAAAATGCTGCGTGTGCGCGGCAAAGAGAAAAAGGTTAAGACCTATCTTATCAACAGCATTGCGCGAGAACACCAACTCAGTATGGACAGCCTGATTGAAGACATACTCTCTCAAAACACAAATCTCAGCGGTAATAATGGCCAGTAGCAAGCTACTATTCATAGGCTATCTGTTACTTATTAGTGCCTGTAGTTCCATAAGCCATTGGGGGGTAAACCCACAACAGCAGTTAACCGCACTTATCAATAATCATGAATTTGAGCAGGCGCTACAGCTCATAGATGATAGCGCCAGCAACAGCCCTTATTATACGCAACTACAACAGCAACGTGACCAAGTTAGTAGCCAGCAACATAACTACATCAAGCAAATACTGCGCAGCGGCGAACAACTGCAACAACAACATCTATGGCCGCAAGCGCTGACGCTGCTTAACGGCGCCTTGGATAAAAACCCCCACTCCAGCGCATTAACTGCCGCCTTGGCCAAGGCGCAAGACAGACAGCAACATTTTATCGCGCAACAAAAAGTACGACTCGCCAAAGTAGAAGCACCAGTACTGCAGCAGGCACAAAGCATTCTAGAACAGCTATTACAGGCCGAACCACAGCAGGCTGATTACATCGCGATACAGCAACAAAACCTTTTGCGCTCCCAGCAATACCTGCCCATTTTAATGACTGCTGTCGAGGCAGCTATACAGCAGCAGCAATGGCATGACGCACAAAACCTTCTCACCGCAGCCCAGCAGCTGCCGCTGCCGCTGCAAACCGACCTCAGTGCACTCAAGCACGCGGTTAATAAAAAACTGCAACTGGCAGCACAGCAACAACAACAGCAAGCGCTGCAGCAACAACAATTGATCACCACACAACTAACTCAAAGCCTGGACAAGCTTATACAACTACAGCAATGGCCTGAAATACAGGCCATCATCAGCACTCTGGCGCAACAAGACAGTCTTAGTGATCAAGAATTAGACCGGTTAAGTAAAGCCAAGCTCGCACTCTCTCAACACTTAGAACAGATTATCGAGCTAGGCCAACAGCACTACATCAAAGGAGAGCTACAGCAATCTATACGCTATTGGCTAGAAGCCTTGCAGCTAGCTCCAAACAACGACAATATTAAGCAGCGGCTAGAGCGTGCTATGCGTTTTAAACAGAACATTGATAAGCTGCCTTAAGCTTACCGCAAGCTAAAAACATTAAGATTCTCAAGCTAATTAAATATCTGCCGCTATACTAGAATGTCATATTGCTATTGGTATGACCTAAATAACAACTAGCAGCTACAGCTATAGATAACTTACATAGGCTTTTTTATCATGACTGGATCATCCATCTCCGCCCGTATTGCAGCACCCACAGCACTGCTGGGCTTAGCGCTGCTGATTCTTGGCTGGCTACTACTACCTGACACCCTCAGCGTGGGTATGGCACTCGCGCTAATCGCAGCAATAGCCACTCTTATGTCAGTAACCGTATGGCTTCTAGCACAGCAATACCTCACTAAGCGGCTAGGCCAATTGCAAAGCTATATTGATTTAGTCGCTAATACCGAGCGTGCCCCCAACTCAACCCCTGACGACACCGGCAGTGATGAACTGAGCCTAGTCACGCACTCACTAACCGGATTTATCAAACAACTGCACGATGTGATGGACAACCTACGGGAAAATGCCAACCAAGTGCGCGAGGGTTATGAAGAACAAACCCTTAAAATGAGCCACTCGGTAAACCAGCTGCAAAACAGCACCACCGAGCTAGACGACGTTGCCAGCTCTATACACCAAGTTGCCTCTACCTCAACAGCCTTAGCAGAGAATGCCGGCGAGATAGCCTCCACCGTACGTGAAGTAGCCAGCATGATAGAGCATGGCAGCCAAGCCTCTAGTAGCAATCAAAGCTCTATGACTACCTTGGCCAACACTGTAGAGAGCATGACCGAAAACGTTGCCCAGCTACAGGAAGAAAGCGCGCAAATAGGCTCGGTATTGGATGTAATAGGCAGCATAGCCGAACAAACCAACCTACTGGCACTCAACGCAGCTATTGAGGCCGCACGTGCTGGCGAGCAAGGCCGTGGTTTTGCCGTGGTTGCCGACGAAGTGCGCGCCCTAGCTCACCGCACTCAAGAGGCCACGGTAGAGATACAAAACATGGTGGAAGGCTTACAAGGCAAAGCACAGGCAGCAGTAAAAGCCATGGAACAAGGCAGAGAACTGAGTAACAACAGCCTAGAGCAAAGCAAAAACATCGAGCAATTACTGCGAAAAATCCACGATGTAATCAGCAATGTTACTCAGCTAACCAATCAAATTGCCGACGGCACCAGCACCCAAACCTCGGCCACCGATCAAATCAATCAGCGCGTGCAAGCTATTGCCGACCAAGGCCGTGAAGTTAGTGCAAACCTCAGCGCCATTGCTGAAAAAACCTTAGACCACCAAGACTGCTCTCGCAAAATGGACGAGCTACTTAAACGTATTTGCGTGTAATAGCACACAGCAAACACCTACGCACTCGGCAAAGGCGGCTCTCATTTGAGACTCGCCTTTTTTATTGCCCCCTCTCCCTCTTTAAATAAGCAAGCAATGTGCAAGTTCCTAAGCGGCTATAGCCATCATCACCTATAGTGATTATTCTTAAGCCATGCGCATTCAACAGAAATTATTAATAACACTACTAAGTACCAGCACCTGCCTGGTGGTTTTAATGTTTGCCTTTATGCGTTGGAGTATTGATAACGGCATGCTGGAATATGTTAACACCCGTGAAGCCAAGCAACTGGCACCGCTGGCCCAGCGACTCGCTAACGCCTATGAGCAACACCAGGGCTGGGACACTATCGCTAGGCCAGAGCATTTTTTTCGGCAATTACTGCAACAACAATGGCAGCTGGACATCAGCGCTCATCCGTACCCGGCAGAAGCTGACATCGATAAAGAAACCGATATAAGGGCAAGAGATCAGCATGACCGGCACCAACCCCGACCACCAAAAATTGTCATACTAAACCAGCAACATCAACCGCTCTTTGGCCGTTATAACAACAAAAAAGACTATCAACTACTACCCATTATCTCGCAACAACAAACCGTAGGATGGCTGGCCAGGCCCAAAAAAACCTTTATTAGCAAGGGCTTTGAATTAACCTTTATCGAAAAACAAACTGAAACCTTTGCCCTGATTAGCTTGATGGTATTCGCCTTGGCCCTGTTAATCAGCCTGCCCTTAGCCCGCCACTTTGTTAACCCTATACGCGTACTCGCCAAGGCCTTGCACCGCTTAACCCAAGGAGACTACCAACCCCAGCAAGGTTCACTGTTATTACTACAACGCCGTGATGAGTTAGGAGGGTTGGCCCAAGATATACACAGCTTGGCCGTCACATTAAATAAAAATGAACTATTGCGTAAACAATGGCTGGCCGACACATCGCATGAATTGCGCACACCGGTAAGTATTTTATTAGCCGAAATTGAAGCCATGTTGGATGAGGTCAGGCCGTTGACTAAAAACAACCTGCAATCCTTGCAGCAGGAAACCCTGCAATTAAAAAAATTGATTGATGACCTGCACCAATTAAACAGCGCCGATTTAGGCAGCCTACACTACCACAAGCAAACTACCGATTTAGCAGCGCTACTCAAGCAGCAAAGCCAACGGCACCAACAATACTTACAGCAAAAATCCATTACCCTCACTGGCGACTACCCCACACACAGCATCAACTGTGCCGTAGACAGCACCCGCATAGCTCAGTTGCTAGACAACATACTGGCCAACTGTAAACGCTACTGCCCCGAACACAGCCAGGTGCGTATACGCTTACACAGCGATAAACAGCACGCTATTATCCGCATAGAAGACAACGGCCCCGGCGTGCCCGATGACGCACTAGCGCACTTATTTGACCCCTTATACCGGGTAGAGCATTCACGCAATCGCAGCACCGGCGGCTCCGGTTTAGGCTTGGCGATATGCCAGCGCATAGTCGCCGCCCATGACGGTCATATCCTAGCCCAGCATTCACAATATGGTGGCCTGCTAATAACCATCAGCCTACCCTTGAGCGCCAGCACAGCATGAGCACAGCCCCTATTTTAATTGTTGAAGATGAACCCAAGCTCGCGCAATTATTGGTGGAGTATTTTCAACAGGCGGGCTTTAGCAGCCACTGCATAGGCCACGGCGACCAAGTGCTACCCTGGCTGCAACAACATCACGCCGCCGCTATTATTTTAGATTTAATGCTACCCGGCACCGACGGCCTCAGCCTGTGCAAGGCCATACGCCAATTTAGCGATACCCCCATCTTAATCACTACCGCAAAAGTGGAAGAAATAGACCGCCTGTTAGGCCTAGAGCTGGGTGCTGACGATTATATCTGCAAGCCCTATAGCATGCGTGAAGTGGTGGCCAGAGTGAAAGCTATTTTGCGCAGGCTTAACAGCCCGCCCCTGCAACACGCAGGCTTTGAGCTAGACCCGCAACAACAGTGCATACACTTTCAGCAGCAAAGCCTGCACTTCACCACCGTAGAGTATCAATTGCTCAGCCAGCTAGCGCTGCAACCGGGGCGCATTTTTAGCCGCAGCCAATTAATGGACGGTATGTATAAAGATCACCGCGTAGTAAGCGACAGAACCATAGACAGCCATATTAAAAAGCTGCGTAAAAAACTGCAACAGCATTACCCCCAGTATCAATTTTTACACGCCATCTATGGCGCGGGCTATCGCTTTGAACTTATCTCTATTGATAAATGCCCGGCCTAGCAAGATACTTAATTCAGCCACTTTTCTTGCACAGTTTGTTTTTATAGTAGGCCCTCAACCTCGTTATCAACCTCACTATGTAACACACGGAGCTACTATGAAAATCAATATGACAAAGGCATTCACCGTTATCTGTATCGCCTTACTAAGCCTTTCCAGCATTGCCTATGCCGGCAAACACCATGACGACAGGCCATCGCAGGAGCAACATCACGAGAAACGTATGGAAAAAATGGCTAAGAAACTAGCGTTAAGCGAGCAACAGCAACAACAAGTGGCAGCTATTTTTAAAGAACAGCAGAAACAACACAAAGCCATAGAGAGTGCAACTCGCGACAAACTCAGCACCGTGCTCAGCGCAGAACAGCTGGAGAAAATGGATAAGATGCACGGCAAGCGCCGCCATAAAGAAAAACACGACAAGAGCTAAGCGCTAAACTAAGCAATTGCCAACAGCCTGTATTAGCCCCTAAAAGCATTGGGCTGTTGGCTTTTTACAGAGCTAACATAACTAGAGTTGATCTTGCGCCTGCTCTGACTGCAAGCGCTGGCGTTTTAACTGATTACTCTGGCCTTTAACAATATGCTGTATTAGTAATTCTTGATCATTATTATTAACATTTGAAAAATTCACCCGCGCTATATAGGCAGCCTCTGCGCCTTCCTCAGCCTCGCTACAGCCTAGCACCTCAGCCAAAATCACTATATGTAAGTCACCAGGGCTAAGCAAAATATCCAATTGCACATATCGCCCTTCCGGTAGTAATTCCTCACAGGGAAAAGCCATACCACAGGCACTGACATTAACCTGTCGTAAACTATAAGCCACCTTCTGCATTAAGCCGGCATCGATATCCATTTGCTGAATAACAAAGTTTAATTTTTTGTTTACTAAATCGATAAGCTCTGCCGCTATAGGTGCCTGTATACGACAGGCATCCAGCAAGGTCTGTATGCGGTTATCAAAATTAGCCGCATAGTTAATACCATCCCTATCATTTTTAGTCTGTTTAGAAAAGACTTGCGCCTCAGCATCACTGACTAGGCGGTATGAAACTCGTAGGTTTTCATCTATGCGGAAATAGCGGCGACGTTCATCATTCATAATTATTCTCTATTATTACTGCTATCACTAAGCTAAAAAATTTCGTCGGGCCTGAGATCAAATAACACCTCATCATCAAGCTGCAGGGAGTCGTACAGTTCTTTATCTTGGTGTTTTAGCACTTGTATCTCTTCTTTTAGATCTTGATCCATACCTTGCTGTACCACAATTTCTACGCGGCGATTTTTAGCCCTACCGTCTGCGGTCTCATTGCTATCAACAGGGTGCACGTCACCAAAACCGGATATGCGAAAACGCTGAGGCTTTAAGATACCACCAGAAAATAATTCATGGGCTACCGACACGGCCCGGCTAGTCGATAACTCCCAGTTAGAGCGAAAACGTGAGGACTGGATAGGAATGTTGTCGGTATGACCTTCCACGGTAATCGTGCCTTTTTTAGTGGCTAAGACATTACGCACTTCTTGTAATAGTGGAATATAGTCATCCGCCAAGCGCGCCGATCCGGAAATAAAGGAACCGTGTTCACGTATGCGCAGCACAATTTTACGCCCAGTGGTTTCCACCTCCACTTCGCCCTCGGCAATTTGCTTGCTCAATGCCTTGGCTAAATCTACCGCATCGTTTTCGGTTTCTTGTATCAATTGTTTAATTTTTTCAGCCACCGCTACTGGCATTTGCACACCGGCCTGCTTGCTATCACTACCCGCCTCTACCTCGTACTCTTCCGCGCACTCAACCTCTAGCGACAACTCGGTCAAATCATCGGTATGTTGAAATATTTCATTGATAGGGGTGGGCTCGGGTCGGCCGGGGCTAAACTCCTGGGCAATAACACTGGTACCCTTGGGCGGGTCTTTTACATCTAATTTAGTTTGCACACCAAACGCTTGCGCCATAGATCCCGCCAAGCGTTTGAACTTCATCGCATCCATTTCGGCAAAAGACAGCAGTAATACGAAGAAACACATTAATAGCGACATTAAATCCGCAAAAGTACCCATCCACCCGGGGGCACCGGGGGGCGGGCACTTGGGGCAATCCTGCTCATCACTCATATTTGACCGGCGCCTTATTTATTCATCGTCAGCGCTACCGCGCTTAGACGAAGGTAAATAATTGCGCAACATGGAATCGATTACTCTAGGGTTTTGGCCGCCCTGTATAGCTAATAAAGCATCGATAACCAAACTCTTAATCATGCTCTCTTCGCCACGGCGCAGGTTTAATTTATCGGAAATGGGAATTGCCACCATATTCGCCAACATTGCACCATAGAGTGTGGTTAATAACGCTACCGCCATCGCCGGACCTATGGACTTGGGGTCATCCATATTAGACAGCATCGCTACTAGGCCCACTAGCGTACCTATCATACCCATGGCGGGGGCAACATCACCCAAGGCAGAGAATATGGTGGAGCCTATTTCATGACGCTCTACCGTTTTATTCATATCTTTGCCCAGTAAGTCTTTAACCACTTCGGGGTCGTGGCCGTCCACTAATAACTGTATACCGTCCTGTAAAAAGTCATTGCTCACCTCTTTACCTTCCAGAGAGAGTAAACCACCCTTACGCGCCACATCGGCCAACTCGACTATCTCATCGATCAATTCGGCAGGGTCAGAGGATTTAAACATAAAGGCTTTAGCCGCGACTTTACCTGCACCTAAAAACGTCGACAGGCCAAATTTAGACATCACTACAAAAATACTGCCGACAATAACAATCAGCACCGATGGGATATCGACAAACATCAAGACGCCGCCACTCAATGCCATCGCAGTGATTATAATCACCATGGCACCTGCCATCCCTATAAGAGTTGCTAAATCCACTCTCTACTCTCCATTATTGTTCGATTATTACGGACACTATTGCCGCCTATAGTTAGACGGCATATAGCTGTATAAAACCCTGTATTTTCTAACAGCTATCAGCCGGCCCTGATTATCCCCCGAGTATAGCGAGAGATAAACCACTACGCCCTAAAAGATGTCATTATCAAACGATATTGATCAATTAATATCTATAAAACCTCTACAGAATAGCGGCTCAATCAAGCCAATCTTTAATTTTTATGGTTTCGACGCTTAGGGATACCTCTATGACTAAGCAAGCTTTATAATCACAAGCTACAACTATCATAAAACAGCTACACCCACGGGGAGTTCACCATGGCGAAAGCCAAAAAAACCATCAATTTCGAAAAAACTCTAGACCAATTGGAAGAGCTGGTTGAAGACATGGAGCACGGTGACCTCAGCCTGGAAGAGTCTCTTAAGTCCTTTGAGAAAGGCATTAAGCTCACCCGCGACTGCCAATCAGCACTCAACGACGCCGAGCAAAAAGTACAAATACTGATCGAAGAAAACAACGAACTCAGCGCCCACGACTTCGACGATGATCTCGAATGAGTGACAGCTTCCAGGGGTTTTTAGAAAGCAGCCAGCAGCGAGTAGAAGCGGCCCTAGCCACCCAACTCAATGCCCAGCTAGCCACTAGCGCGCAAGCGCCGCTGTTACAGCGGCTACATGATGCCATGCATTACAGCCTGTTTAATGGCGGTAAACGGGTGCGCCCTATGCTGGTATACGCCACGGCCCAAGCCATTAACGCCGGCTGCTCGCCACAGGATTTAGACAAAGCCGCCAGCGCTGTGGAAATGATACACAGCTACTCGTTAGTGCACGACGACCTGCCCGCCATGGATGACGACGACCTCAGGCGCGGCCAACCCACCTGCCATATAGCCTTTGATGAGGCCACCGCCATACTCGCCGGTGATGCCTTACAAGCACTGGCCTTTGAGCAATTGGCCAGCCTCAATAGCAGCAGCGACATCCGTGTCGCCCTTATCCAAACGCTAAGCCAGGCCGCTGGGCCGCTGGGCATGGTAGGCGGCCAGGCCATAGACCTAGCTTCGGTCAACCAACGGATAGACCTGCCGCATTTACAAACCTTGCACCAACTGAAAACCGGCGCATTAATACGCGCTGCGGTGGCTATGGGCGCTATTATCGCCGGTGCCAGTGACGAACAACGGTGCGCCTTAGACGCCTACGCCAGTGCCATAGGGTTAGCCTTTCAAGTCACCGACGACATCCTGGATATAGAGAGTGACACCATCACGCTAGGCAAACCGCAAGGGGCCGACCTCGCGCTTAACAAACCCACTTACCCTGCATTACTGGGACTAGTGGGCGCCAAAGACAAGGCCCAACAACTGCACCAGCAAGCACTGCAGGCACTGGCCGCATTTGGCGACACTGCCCAGCCTTTACGCGCCTTATCGGCCTATATAATAACGAGAAAACACTAAGCCTTAGAATGAGTTAGCGCTCATATAGGACAGGTAATCGCGGCCTCTTTACGCTACAATGCCGCTCCGATCTGCAGCGAAACAGGTCGGTTACGACGGGATAAACCATGTTTAACGAAATACCACAGACGCGCCCCGCTACGCCCTTGCTGGACGGCATCGACCAAACTGCACAACTGCGTGAGCTGCAGGAAGAGCAACTGCCACAACTGGTAGAAGAGCTGCGCGCCTATCTGCTTTACACCGTAGGCCAAACCGGCGGTCACTTTGGCGCAGGTCTGGGTGTGGTGGAACTAACTGTGGCCCTGCATTACCTCTACAACACTCCCGACGATCGCATCGTTTGGGATGTAGGCCACCAAACCTATCCCCATAAAATTTTAACCGGCCGCCGCGAGCAAATGCACAGCATGCGTCAGCAGCACGGTTTGGCTGGCTTTCCCAAACGCGCCGAAAGCGAGTACGACACCTTTGGCGTAGGCCATTCCAGCACCAGTATTAGCGCCGCGCTGGGCATGGCTATAGCCGCCCGCGATCAAGACATCAAACGCAAAACCGTCGCGGTGATAGGCGATGGTGCCATGACCGCCGGCATGGCCTTTGAAGCCTTGGCTCATGCCGCCCATGTCAACGCCGATATGCTAGTGGTGCTCAACGACAATCAAATGTCTATCTCCCATAACACCGGCGGCCTCAACACCTATTTCTCCAAAATTTGGGCCAGCAAAACCTATACAGGCCTGCGCGAAGGCAGTAAAAAAGTGCTGTCGCGCCTTCCCCCCGCCTGGGACTTAGCGCAGCGCATAGAAGAACATATGAAGGGCATGGTCGCCCCCGGCACCTTATTTGAAGAGCTTGGCTTTAACTACATAGGGCCCATAGACGGCCACGATCTGCCCAACCTGATTAGCACCATGCGCAATATGCGTGACCTCAAAGGCCCACAGCTGCTGCATATCATCACCCAAAAAGGTAAGGGCTTTGGCCCCGCCGAGAAAGACCCAGTGGGCTATCACGCTATTAATAAAATAGAAGCCAAAGCCAGCAGCAGCGACGCCGTTAAAAAGCCTAAATACCAAGAGGTGTTTGGCCAGTGGCTATGTGACATGGCCGCCAGCGACCAGCAATTAATCGGTATCACCCCCGCCATGTGCGATGGCTCAGGTATGATCGATTTTGCCCAGCAATATCCGCAGCGCTTTCACGATGTCGCCATTGCCGAACAGCACGCTGTGACCTTAGCCGCCGGCATGGCCTGTGATGGATTAAAACCAGTAGTGGCAATTTACTCCACCTTTTTGCAAAGAGCCTACGATCAATTAATACACGATGTTGCCCTGCAAGAGCTGGATGTTACCTTTGCCATCGATAGAGCAGGCCTAGTGGGTGAAGACGGCCCCACCCACGCCGGCAGTTTTGATATCAGCTTTTTACGCTGTATCCCGCATATGCTGGTCATGACGCCTTCTGACGAAAACGAAACCCGGCAGTTGTTATACACCGGATACCAACATAAAGGCCCCGCCGCCATACGCTATCCGCGCGGCACCGGCCCCGGCGCCGCTATAGAGTCGCGCATGAGCGCACTACCTATAGGCAAGGCCGTTGCACGCCGCGAAGGCAAACAAGTAGCCATACTTAACTTTGGCACGCTACTACCCGCCGCCTTAGCCGCTGCCGACGCGCTCAACGCCACGGTGATTGATATGCGCTTTGCCAAACCGCTAGACCAAGACATGATTTGCCGCATGGCCGCCAGCCACGAGTTACTGGTAACCCTAGAAGAAAACAGCATAGCAGGTGGTGCCGGTGCCGGCGTCAGCGAATACCTCAACCAAGCAGGCATACCGCAAGCCGTGCTTAATCTAGGCTTGCCCGATGCGTTTATAGACCACGGTAAACATAGCAGTTTATTAGCCAGCTGCGGTTTAGACAGCGCTGGCGTAGAGCAGGCTATACGCCAGCGCTTGGTATTACTAAACAGCAAGCCAAACGTCAAAGCAGGCTAAGTCCTAAGCGCTTTATAAACGAATAAAACCTGCTATACACAGCCTACCGTAAACGTTTTAGCAGGCAATATTATGTCCACTCCCTATAGACACGGTGTTAGTTTAGGCTTCGAACGCGTTGGCAGTGATTTTTTTCTGTCCTTCAAAGCCATAGGCAAACTCACTCACCAAGACTACCAATACATCACACCTTTAATTGAATCCGCCCTCAACAGCGTTGAGCCAGCCAAAATGAATGTTTTTTTTGATTGCAGTGATTTTCAAGGATGGGAGCTTAAAGCTGCTTGGGATGATCTTAAGCTGGGCCTAAAACACGGCAGCGCGTTTAATAAAATTGCCATCTACAGCAATCAAGAAAACAATCGCCAATGGCTAGAATACAGCAGCAAAATTGCCAGCTGGTTTACCTCTGGCAATGTAGAGTTTTTTGATCAGGAAACTCAAGCGTTCAACTGGCTGCAGGGCAGCCATTAGTCACTCGCTATCATCATCGCTACGCATTAAATGCCCCAGCTTCCCGGCCTTGGTAGCCAAGTAATGGGCATTATGCGGATTTTGGCCGGTTTGCAGGGGGATGCGCTCGGCGATAATCAGGCCTTGCTCGGTTAGAGCATTAACCTTACGAGGATTATTGGTCATTAAGCGCAGGCTTTTAATACCCAGATGCCTTAGCATCTCAGTACAAATGCCGTAGTTACGCATATCGGCACCAAAACCCAATTGCTCGTTGGCCTCTACCGTATCGGCACCGGCATCTTGCAACTTATAAGCTTTTATTTTATTTAATAGGCCTATGCCACGGCCTTCTTGGCGCAGGTATAACAATACGCCACGACCTTCCTCGGCAATTTTTTGCAAAGCAGCCTGTAATTGCGAACCACAATCACAGCGCAAGCTAAATAGCGCATCGCCGGTTAAACATTCGGAGTGCACCCTAGCCAATACAGGCTCGCCATCGGCCACATCACCTAGGGTTAATACGATATGCTCTTTATCGTTGGCCACATCTTCAAAGCCATGCATGTCAAACACCGCCCACTGGGTAGGTAATTTTGACGACTCCACAAAGCGTATTGACACTAGGCTCTCCACTATCAAATAAAAAAGATCAATAAAAGGATAAAATAAAGGGCGCTCATTTTAACAAGGTGAGCGTCGATGTATAGGTGAAATTCGCTGCTCGTTAAGCGAGATACAAAGAAACAGGCTTAGTATTTACGGCTCAGCGTCATCACGCCGTTTTGCTCCTGCATATCCACCTGCGATAAATAACTCATGCCTAGTAACACATGGCTGGGATAGTTGCCTTCTATCACCGAAGCCTCTACCCCGCTAATAGTAATGGCACCCACGGTAACCGATGGCAACACCAGACTATAAGCTGCGGCGACACCGCTGGCGGTAGTTACCCGCGACTTTAGCCCCTGCCTATACTTAATACCCAAGCGCTGGGCGTGGACGCCACTCATCGCGACGATATTGGCACCGGTATCCACCAGCACAGTAATGCGGCGGCCATTAATGGTAGCGTATGTTAAATAGCGGTTGTTATTATCGCGGCTGACCTTAACTTCAGGTGCCTCAGGCGAGTCACTGGCGCCGCTAATCTGCTTGTTTAACCCTAAAGTCTGGCGTTGGCCGTCTAGCTCTATCACCACATGGCGGGTGCTGGCCTCTATCACCGTTACCCCACTGTTGCTGGCTTGGCCTTGCCGCAACAGGGTTTGCTGGCCATCGATGCGTAAAATAGCGCCGCCGTTAAACAGCCCTTCTACTATGACTTCGGGCTGGGACTGGGCAATAGCCAGCACGGGAATGCTTAGCAATAAAGTTAGTAAATACCTGCTCACACGCTATCCCCTTACTATATTTTGGCCTAGAGAGTAATGCTGCTGTCTTCGGCCAACAACTGCTGAGCCATAACCACCACACCATCAACACCGGCCATCATGCATTGGTTAATCTGTTTGGCATCGGCGACGCTGACCGCCACTAAGGGATAGAAGTCGGCCAACAAACCCACCCACTGTTCCAGCTGGGCCCAACCTTCTTCGCCGGCGGCTACATGTAATTCCATATAGCTGGGCTCCACGCCATCGGCTGTGGCGATATCGGCATAGCTATGCACTGCTACGCCCAACATCAACTTAGCCTCATGTAGCGCAATTAACACCTCATCGCTGAGCTGCTCTAGCTCTAGATGTACGCCATAGGCCTGCTCGTCTATGGCTCGCTGCCAGTCACCTTCAATAATCACTTGTACCTGTTGTTGGCGACACTGATCTATAGCCTCACTGACCCAAGCATCGTCGCCCTCTATGCGTAAACGCAGCACGCTAACCAACTCGGAATCCAGCAGCTCGGGCAGCTGCTGTAACCTTGTTACTACCGGACACAGCTGTAGGGTGTCGTCGCAGGCGGGAAAACTAAGCCCCAGCGTCGGCAACTGTGTAGCCAGCACCGGTAAATCATCTAGGTCGCCGGGCCAGCCAAAGTGCCCGACGGGGCCAGGGCCACTGCCAATTTGCACTGCATAGCGCAGGCCTTGGCTAACATAGGCTTTGGCCAGCACCAGCGCATCTTGCAGGCTAAAGCCGCGCGCCAAGGCTGCGGTAATGGCAGCGCTAAAGCTACAACCACTGCCGTGGTCATTAACCGTATCTATATACTCGCCCTGCAACCAATAACTTTGCTCGCCATCGCTCCAGTAATCCAAACACAACTCGCTATAGTCCTCAAAATGGCCACCGGTAAGTATCACCGAGCGCGCACCTTGTTTAAGTAACTGCGCCGCCACCGTCACCATATCGTCGGCTTGAGTAATGGTGCTGCCACTGAGGGCCTGCGCTTCGGTAATATTTAGGCTAAGCACATCCGCTCTAGGGATAATGTGCTGGCGCAGTAATGCCCCGGCACCATCGGCCAATAAGCAATCACCACTGGCGGTCATTAGATGCGGGTCGCACACCACATAGCCACTGTAATCAGCGATATATTTGGCGACTGTGGTTATCACCTCCTCATTTAATAACATGCCCAGCTTAATCGCCTTCGCGGGCAAGTCGCTATCCAAGGCATTAATTTGCGCAACAATATTTTTGCGTTCGGTAGCCACGGTATAACCCACGGTAAAGGAGTTTTGCGCGGTCAGGGCGCTAATCACCGAGCAACCGTGTACGGCGAAATCTTGAAAGCTATACAAGTCGGCCTGCACCCCGGCACCGCCGCCAGAATCAGAACCTGAAATAGTCCACACCACGGGCTTTTTATGTTGCAAAAAATTGTTCAAGTACTAACTCCCAATAAACCATCAATAAATATATGCCGATTAAACGTTAAACGTAGCCTGTAAATACACCAGCCCCTGCAAGCAGATAAAAGCATAAACCCCAGCCAGTACATCATCCAACATAATACCTAAGCCGGTCTCCATATTTTTATCCAGCACGTTAATTGGCCAGGGTTTCCAAATATCAAATAGTCGAAACAAGACAAAACCTATCAGCAACCACAGCCAACCGGCAGGGGCCAATAGCATGGTAATCCAAAAACCGACAAACTCATCCCACACTATGCCGGGGTGATCGTGCACCCCTAGGTCATCAGCAGTTTTACCGCAGAGATACACCCCCACTATAAAGCTGACTAACAACAGCAGTACATACCCCAATAAAGGCAGCTGCATTAAGACTAAATACAAAGGCACGGCCATTAGCGTGCCAAAAGTCCCCGGCGCCTTGGGCGCTAAACCACTGCCAAAGCCAAAGGCTAAACAATGGATGGGGTTAGTAAGTATGGCTTTGGAATTTACGCGCATAAGTTTTTATCGCCATTACAGATGAGTATTAAAAATGCTGGTAACCACTTTCAGACAATATTATTTCCCGGCCTTGCTCATCTATACAGCGCACACCCTCACCGGCCACTATAGTGCCCACCTCGGTAATAGCGACATCGATTAACTCGGACAACTCCAATAACTGTGCACGCTTATCGCTGGGGGCGGTAAAACACAGTTCATAATCATCGCCGCCACTTAGCGCATAACTTAAGGCTTGCTCGGCGCTGGCATTTGCTTGCAACTCGGCCGATACCGGCAGCAGACTAACATCCACCACCGCGCCCACCGCACTGCGTCTGGCAATATGGCCTAGGTCGGCAATAAACCCGTCAGAGACATCTATCGCCGCCGTGGCTATATCGTGCAGGCTTTGGCCCACCGCCACTCTGGCACTGGGTTGATAATAGCGTTGCTTAAAAAACTGCTGGGCGCTTTTAGCCACTGGCAACTGACCCTGCATAAAGGCCAGTGCCGCGGCGGCATCACCTAGGCTGCCGGTAACAAATATACAATCCCCTACCGAGGCACCGTGACGCTGTAAGGCTCTGCCCTTGGCAACCACACCCTGTACATGCAGGGTAAGGCTCAATGGGCCTTTGGTGGTATCACCGCCAATTAGCGCAATGCCATAGTGCCGGGCAGCTTGCTGTAAACCTCGGCTAAACGCCGCCAGCCAAGGCTCACTAAGCTCAGGCATAGATATCGCCAAGGAAAAAGCCACCGGGCTGGCACCCATGGCCGCTAAATCACTGACCGACACCGCCAGCGCACGCTGCGCAATCAAATCGGCATTGGCTTCGGCGGGGAAATGTATATTGGCGTTTAAGGTATCGATGGATTGCGCCAGCTGCATCGTATCGGGTATCGATAATAAGCAGCAATCATCACCTATGGCTAAGTCTACATAGGGGCTGGCTGGCTGCGTAATCGAAGCAAAATAACGCTCTATTAATGAAAATTCAGTCAGCGGCATCATCTGATTTCTAATAGGCTTAACGTTGTGCGGCGTTAATTTCTACGGCGCGCACTTGTTGCGCCAGCTTATCCAGCACGGCGTTGATGTATTTATGGCTTTCAGCAGCACCAAATTTTTTCGCTAATGATACCGACTCATTAATCACCACTTTATAGGGTATATCGATACGCTTAATTAACTCGTAGCTACCCACACGCAATAAAGCTAACTCTATGGGATCTAGCTCGTCCATAGTGCGGCCCTGTAAGTACTGACCAAAGGCCTCTTCCAGTTCAGAGACGCAGCTGGGAACATCAAAAACCAATTCGTGAAAATAGGCTTTATCGACATTGTTAAAATCGTAATCTGTTAAAAACTGCGATTCAATATCGCTTAAGGATGCACGAGCCATATGCCATTGATATAAGGCTTGCATACCATAGTGGCGCGCCTTGCGGCGGGCGGCGGGGTTAAACGATGTTGCTTTGTTGTCAGACACGATAATTCTCACTTACATAAAAAGAACAAACGCACCGTTACAGGCGCGTCTTATCAATAAAATAGTTGGGCTAAGCCCCGCTAAACATTTAAATATTATCTAGTAGGCTAACCATTTCCAGTGCTGAAGCCGCGGCTTCTTCACCCTTGTTACCCATCTTGGTACCGGCACGCTCTACCGCCTGCTCTATGCTATCAACGGTAAGCACACCAAAAGATACCGGTATTTCAGCGTCCAGATTAACAGTAGATAAACCTTTAACACACTCGCCAGCCACAAATTCAAAATGGGGCGTGCCACCGCGTATAACTGCACCTAGCGCAATAATGGCATCAAATTCTTTTTTAGCTGCAACTTTTTTAACGGTTAAGGGAATCTCAAAAGCACCGGGACAATAGATTATAGCCATGTCTTCTTTGTTAACACCGTGACGCGTTAAGTAATCGACAGCACCTTCTAATAAACTGCCAACTACAAAACTATTCCAGCGCGTTACCACTAAGGCAAACTTTTTACCCTTAGCCGAAATAAAATCACCTTCAATAACTTTAATATCTTTCATCACACTCTCTCGCATTCTCTCTAAATCGTTGTTAATTTTTATTCCGGCGCTACGTGTTCTATCACTTCTAATTCAAAACCGGATATCGCATTGTATTTAATAGGCACGCCCATTAAGCGCAGCTTACCCGCACCCACATCACGTAAAATTTGTGAACCCAAGCCTACCGTATGATAGCTGGCATTTTTTGAGCTGGCATCTTCTATGGGGCGGTTCTTTTCACCCATGGCGATAGCCACACTGTCTAAATGCTCAGCAGTTGTTTCGTTATTGGCTAGCAGCACCACGACACCACAGCCCTCTTCAGCCACTTTTGCCAAGCAGCGAGGCATATTCCAGCTGAGGTTGTCGTTAGGTTGGGTGGTGAGCAAGTCGCGCATAGCGGACGCTAAATGCACCCGTGCCAAAGTAGGTGTGTTGGCGTCGATAGTACCTTTCACCATGGCGTGATGGATGTCACCGGCCAGTAAATCTTTATAGGTGTGCAGTACAAACTCGCCGTAATCGGTTTGCACCACACCTTCACTGATTTTTTCTACGGTGCGCTCGTTAATCACGCGGTAGTGAATTAAATCAGCGATAGTGCCTATCTTTAAGTTGTGTTCTTTAGCAAAAATTTCTAACTCGGGACGACGCGCCATGGTGCCGTCTTCATTCATGATTTCGACTATAGTGCCCGACGCTTCAAAGCCCGCTAAGCGTGCTAAATCACAACCCGCTTCGGTATGGCCGGCGCGGGTCAATACACCACCGGGCTGGGCCATAATGGGGAAGATGTGGCCAGGCTGTACGATGTCGGCAGGCTTAGCATTACGAGTCACGGCGGTGCGTACAGTGTGGGCGCGGTCGGCTGCGGAAATGCCGGTGGTCACACCTTCGGCAGCTTCTATAGAAAGGGTGAAATTGGTACCAAATTGAGCGCCATTGGCGCCCGCCACCATCAAACCTAAATCCAATTGCTGGCAGCGCTCTTGCGACAGCGTTAAGCAAATTAAGCCGCGGGCATGCTTGGCCATAAAGTTAATGTCCTGAGGTTTAACACACTCAGAGGCCATAACCAGATCGCCTTCGTTTTCTCTATCTTCGTCATCCATCAGGATAACCATTTTGCCTAGGCGTATGTCTTGTATCAGTTCTTCTACGGTATTTAATGCCATTCTCTAAACCTTTGCGTTTTACGCTTTATAAAAGCCATGCTCAGCCAGCAGGGCCTTGGTGACGCCGCCGGTAATTGTATCACTGACCGCGGCCTGTTCGCCCAATATTAAACGTTCCAAATATCTGGCCACTTGATCCACTTCTAAATTGACCTGGGTGCCGGGCTTATAGTGTTTGATTATCGTTTCTTGCACGGTGTGTGGCACGATGTTGAGTTCAAACTCGGCACCGTCTACCTTATTCACTGTAAGGCTGGCGCCATCTATACACACCGAACCTTTGTGGGCTATGTATTTGGCCAAATGCGCGGGTGCTTTTAAGCGAAAACGCTCAGAGCGAGCATCGGGCTTACGACTCACTACTTCGGCTAGGCCGTCGACATGGCCACTCACTAAATGGCCACCTAAACGCGTCGCCAAGGTCAGCGCTTTTTCTAAATTCACGCTATCGCCGACTTGCGCATTCGCTAGGCTGGACAAGGCCAGTGTTTCTAATGACACATCAGCCCAAAAACCGTCGCCGGGCAAAGCCACCACGGTTAGGCACACGCCATTGGTGGCAATACTATCACCCAATTGCACATCTGCTAAATCTAACTTGCCACTGCTCACCTGCAAACGCAGGTCGCCATCACGCATTTCTTTGGCGGCTATGCTACCGACAGCGGCAATAATACCTGTAAACATGCTTTGCTAACCTTTTCTATTAGTCTCAACGATAGGCCGGGCATCTATACGCCAGTCGTCACCTACCGGGCTAATCTGCTGTATCTGTAAACGCTGCTGCTGCGACATACTGCTAAGCGGTAAGTTAAACAACGGCCGCGCCTCGCTACCTAATAACGTGGGGGCCATATACACCGTGATTTCATCCAACAGGCCTTGCTGTAAAAACGCACCAGCCAAGGTGGCACCGGCTTCTAGTAATACCTCATTACAGGCTCTGCGACCCAGCTCGGCCATGACCGCCGCCAAGTCTACCTGACCTTGTTCGCCGGCTAATTGCAGCACCTCGGCGCCCGCAGCCTCTAACGCTTGCCGCTGCGGTGGCTTAGCCTGAGCACAAATAACTACTATAGGGCCGGGCTGGCTAAATAGCTTAGCGCTAGCCGATAGCCGCAAAGTGGAGTCCAAAATCACTCGCAAGGGTTGTTGGGCGACGATGGCGGCCACTAGTGATTGATCAGCCATGCCCAATTGCTCGGCGCGTACATTTAATGAAGCCTCATCCATTAGCACGGTATCGACACTCGAAATAATCGCCGAGCTTTGTGCCCGCAGGCGCTGCACATCTGAGCGCGCGGCAGGGCCGGTAATCCACTGGCTTTCACCGCTGGCCATAGCGGTGCGACCATCGACACTCATCGCCAACTTAGCCCGTAACCATGGCAAGCCTTGGCGCATGCGCTTAATAAAACCTTTATTTAATTGCTCGGCCTGCTCGGCTAGCACCCCCACGTCTACCGCTATACCTGCAGCACGCAAGCGTTGGATGCCGGCACCCGCTACCAGTGGGTTGGGGTCTTGCATGGCGACCACCACCTTGCCGACTTGAGCGCGTATTAACGCATCACAACAAGGAGGGGTTTTACCGGTATGACTGCAGGGTTCTAAGGTGACATAGGCGGTAGCACCCACCACGTCAATACCGCGCTGCTGGGCATCGCGCAGGGCATGCACTTCGGCGTGAGCTTCGCCACTGCGTAGGTGGAAGCCCTCACCAATAATGTCATCTTGCTGCACCAACACACAGCCCACCCGCGGATTGGGGGAGGCAGTATATAAACCACCTTCGGCCAAGGTCAGGGCACGCTGCATAAAATAGCTATGGTCGGTCACAGAATTACCTAGGGCTCGCTTTCTACACGCTCATTGGTTAAGCGATCAATTTCCTGACGGAATTCTTCCAGGTCTTTAAAGTCGCGGTATACCGAAGCGAAACGCACAAAGGCCACTTGATCCAACCTTTGCAGATGCTCCATCACCAATTCACCTACAACCATAGAGCGCACTTCGCGCTCGCCGGTAGCTTGCAGGGCTTTTTTGATATGATTAATAGCGGCTTCTATATCTTCCACACTCACTGGCCGCTTTTCTAAGGCGCGCAAAATACCGCTGCGCATTTTCTCCTCATCAAAGGGCTCACGATTACCGTTACCTTTAATAATACGCGGCATTAACAGCTCGGCGGTTTCGTAGGTGGTGTAGCGCTCAGAACAGGCAATACATTCACGGCGGCGGCGCACTTGGCCACCTTCAGCGACTAAACGAGAGTCGATAACTTTGGTGTCATCGTGGGAACAGAACGGACAACGCATGAAGTTGCCTTAAAAAAGTTAATGGTGGCAAGAGCTTAGCATAAGCAGCCAACTATAGGCTGAAAACCTATTGAAACAAACAACAAGGCCGGGGAGCTAACCCCGATCCTGTTGTTTAATGCTTATTTGTAAACCGGGAAACGGCCACAAATTTCTAGCACTTTCGCTTTCACTTCAGGGATAACCGTTGCGCTGTTACCGTTTTCTAATGAATCCAATACATCACAGATCCAGTTAGTCAGCTGCTCGGTTTCTGCTTCGGCAAAACCACGGGTAGTAATTGCGGGGGTACCTACGCGTAAACCAGAAGTAATAAACGGTGAGCGTGGGTCGTTAGGCACAGCGTTTTTGTTAACGGTTATAAAGGCTTCGCCTAAAGCCGCATCGGCGTCTTTACCGGTATAGTCCTTACCGATTAAATCAACCAGCATTAGGTGATTTTCAGTACCGCCAGACACGATTTTAATGCCGCGCTGCATAAACGTAGCCGCCATCACTTTCGCATTTTTGACGACTTGCTGTTGGTAAA
The DNA here is from genome assembly GCF_000373485.1 of Dasania marina DSM 21967. Lineage (NCBI taxonomy): Bacteria > Pseudomonadati > Pseudomonadota > Gammaproteobacteria > Cellvibrionales > Spongiibacteraceae > Dasania > Dasania marina. The sequence continues at coordinate 19,794 of NZ_KB891577.1, read as the reverse complement.
CTTTAAAATCTTCGCCCTGGGCTTCTAAAAAGCTAACCGCTTTCGCTGCAATCACGTGCATTAACGGGCCGCCTTGGCCGCCGGGGAATACCGCAGAGTTAAACTTCTTCTCTAGCTCAGCGTTAGCCTTAGCTAAAATCACACCGCCGCGTGGGCCGCGTAAGGTTTTGTGGGTAGTTGAGGTTACTACGTCTGCGAAAGGTACAGGGTTGGGGTATAAGCCCGCAGCCACTAAACCGGCAACGTGCGCCATATCAACAAATAAGTAGGCACCGACTTTATCAGCGATTTCACGAAATTTAGCCCAGTCGACTATGCCTGAATAAGCAGAGAAACCTGCGATAATCATTTTAGGTTTGTGCTCTAAAGCTAGTGCTTCAACCTGTGCGTAGTCTATTAAACCTGTTTCAGGGTCTAGGCCGTATTGAATAGCGTTATACACACGGCCAGAGAAGTTAGGCTTGGCACCATGGGTTAAGTGACCGCCAGCATCTAAGCTCATACCTAACACGGTATCACCAGGATTAACTAACGCTAGAAATACCGCAGAGTTGGCTTGTGAGCCTGAGTGCGGCTGCACGTTGGCATAATCAGCGCCGAATAAAGCTTTAACGCGATCTATGGCTAAGGTCTCAGCCTTATCAACAAACTCACAGCCACCGTAATAGCGTTTACCGGGGTAACCTTCAGCATATTTGTTAGTCATAGATGAGCCCTGAGCTTCCATGACGCGTGGGCTGGTGTAGTTTTCAGACGCAATAAGTTCTATGTGCTGTTCTTGACGACGATTCTCTTCTTGAATCGCGGTAAAAAGCTCATCATCAAAACCACTAATTTGCATATCTTTCGAGAACATCGGTATCCCCTAATTATCGTAACCAAATTGCATTGAGTGCAGCCAGGCTAGCTGCCAGAAAGCGAAGGATTGTACCTTATCAAAGCGCTTTAGGCATGTGTTTTGGCGTAGTAAGTGGGGAAACAAAGCATTTCTTTAAGGCGGCGGTAGTTTGATGGCTGATGCTATTAAGCCTGCAAAGCCGAAAGCTGCACCTCACCCGCTACATTCATCAAGCACAGCGCCTTGCTTTCCATTTTTTGCTGGTAGCCTAGGCCGTCTAGGGTCAGTGACACATTGGGGTAGAGCATTTTTTTCACGGTTACCAACGCCGGCTGGCGATTCGTGATTTTTTGCTCCAGCTGCACTATTGCCGCCGCCAATTTCTCTGATTGCGCGATTAGAGAAGCTAATGTTTTAGTGATTTTTACCGATTTTTCGGCCAGTTCGCTAGTCAAGGGCTTAACTGCCTCATAGCGTCGAATTTTGCCCAAGACGACCGCCAACTTATCAGTATCGGCTCTACGCTTTTGCGCCAATTCGCGCAGTTCTTTTAACTTAACGCCATCCGTGTTGAGCTCACCCACTTCCACCGCCGTTTTTATATAGGCGTCATTACCCAGATTATTCACTGCTATCGATTTTAACGCGTAGCTATAGCCACCAAAGATAGCACCGCGGCCACCCTTTTGCCCCAGCAAGACACTGCCCAAAGCACTCACCCGACTGTGCATCAAATACTCTCTAACCTCTATATTTTGACCTGTTTTTAGCTCGGCCATATTGACAAATCGGGCCGCTATATCCCCTGCCGCCTCAAGATAGGCGCCCATTTGCAGAGCTTCAAAACCTTCCTCTTCAGGGACTTGCTCACCCTCTGCCGACATAGATACAGGAATAGCCATAGGGCGTTTTTTAAGCTTGGCAGCTCTATCCTCACCAATAACACCATTGGCTACTGAGATATTGCCGCCGGCGATGATTTTAGCCTTATCCACCGTATCTTTTACCACTACGTCACCGGTGGCCCGTATTTCATAGCCGCTGGCGACACTACCTTTAACCAGCACCGAGCCATCAAAATCTATATTGCCGCTAGCCAGGTTAACATTGGGCAGTACCAGAGTGGGATCCACACTCACCCCATCTTGCAAAATAACCGGGTGACCTTTCACCGTAGCTATTAGTAAATTGTCATCATCATCGCTAATGGCCGCACCGGTCAAGGCCGCAGAAAAACTGAAGGGCTTACCCGCCTGTGGCGCTATAGGCATGCCCAGTACATCCTCGCCGGGCGTACCTAGCGTATGCGGCGCAACACGCGCCAGCTCTACACCCTGCTCTACCACCACAAACTCTTGCAACTTATGAAAATCGATATTGCCCTGCGCATCCTCATCAAGCGTAGCCACACTCTCCTCTATCAATATATTGAGGTAACCATCCTGCCCGGCGATGGGCTCTATAGCCCTGGCAACAATATGATTGCTACCCTGACCCGCCACCGCCTGTTCCAGCAGACTGCTGTCTATACAGTTAGCAGCAATACGGTTATTCTTCAGCAACTCTCGCAGCATCTTTACACTGAGTGGTTGGCCACCATAGGCCGGCTCTATATCAACATGAACCACCCGTTTATTATTGGCGATGTGCACCTCGGCCCTAGCATCACGACGCTCACCTATCACCACCAACCCCGACTCACCCGACGCTGCTTTTACCACTACATCCTGCAGGGCATCATCATCTATCCACAGCTCGGCAAAGTTCTGATCCTGCAGCTGACCGCGCAGGGACATAAGACTTACAGGCATAGGAATTTCACTGCAATCAGGTGTTAGCTCGGCCAGCAACTGGCCGTCATCAGCTAAGCGTAAGCTCACCGCACTAACTTGCGCCACGGGTGATTGCGCGGCAGCAGCTGATGAATTTTGTTGATCTGACACCGCGTAAACCCCCTGCTAAAAAAATAGATAGCCTCAATATAGCGTAGTTATTGCACTATGGCAGCCCTGTTAGTTTCTAAGCCCTTAATAACTATAAGGAATGTATTGTTTTATTGGCACAGCTTGGCAATGGGGTCGACAAGGCAGGATACATCCGGTAACTTTCTTGGCTATTGCAAGCACCCTTTTAGTACCTTAGCTAGGATTCAAAACAACATGGCTCAATATGTTTACACCATGAACCGCGTCGGCAAAGTCGTGCCACCCAAACGTGAAATTCTTAAAGACATCTCGCTATCCTTTTTCCCCGGCGCCAAGATTGGCGTACTGGGCTTAAACGGCTCCGGCAAATCCACCCTGCTGCGAATTATGGCGGGGGTAGATACCGAATATAACGGCGAAGCCCGTCCGCAAGCCGGCATTAACGTAGGCTACCTGCCGCAAGAGCCCGAACTAGACCCCAGTAAAGATGTGCGCGGCAATGTAGAAGATGGCATGAGCGATGTAGTGGATGCGCAAAAAGAATTAGACGCCGTCTACGCCGCCTATGCCGAGCCCGATGCCGACTTTGACGCCTTGGCCAAGCGCCAACAAGAGCTGGAAAATATTATCCAAGCCTCTGACTCCCACAACATGGAGCACAAGCTAGAAGTGGCCGCCGATGCCTTGCGCCTGCCGCCTTGGGATGCCGACGTTACTACCTTATCAGGGGGTGAGCGCCGCCGCGTAGCGCTGTGCCGCCTGCTTATGTCCAACCCCGACATGCTGTTACTGGACGAGCCCACCAACCACTTGGATGCCGAATCGGTACACTGGCTGGAACACTTCCTCACCGAATACCCTGGCACCGTAGTCGCCATTACCCACGATAGATACTTTTTAGATAATGCCGCCAACTGGATTTTGGAATTAGACCGCGGCCGCGGTATTCCTTATGAAGGTAACTACTCCAACTGGCTGGAGGCGAAAGAAGCACGCTTAGGTCAGGAATCCAAACATGAAGCCTCGCACTCAAAAGCGGTAAAAGCCGAACTGGAATGGGTGCGCCAAAACCCTAAGGGCAGACAAGCCAAGAGCAAGGCCCGCCTAGCGCGCTTTGAAGAGCTGCAATCGCAGGACTTTCAATCGCGCTCAGAAACCAACGAAATTTATATCCCACCCGGCCAACGTCTGGGCGACAAGGTGATAGAAGTTACAGGCATCAGCAAGGCCTTTGGCGATAATGCACTCTACGACAACGTCAGTTTCTCAGTGCCTAAGGGCGCCATAGTCGGCGTGATAGGGGGCAACGGTGCTGGTAAATCCACCCTGTTTAAAATTATTGCCGGCATGGAGCAGCCCGATAGCGGCGAAGTGGTGCTAGGCGACACTGTGGATTTAGTCTATGTAGAGCAATTGCGCGACGGCTTAAACGACAACCAAACCGTTTGGGAAGCCGTATCCGACGGCAATGAACAATTAAAAATTGGCGGCTATGAGACATCTTCCCGCGCCTATATAGGCCGCTTTAACTTTAAAGGCTCCGATCAGCAAAAACGGGTAGGCGAGTTATCGGGCGGTGAACGCGGCCGCCTGCAATTGGCCTGCACATTAAAACAGGGCGGCAATGTTTTATTATTGGATGAACCTTCCAATGATTTGGATATAGAAACCCTGCGCGCCCTAGAAGAAGCACTGCTCACCTTCCCCGGTTGCGCTATGATCATCTCCCATGACCGCTGGTTTTTAGACCGCATAGCCACTCATATTTTGGCCTATGAGGATGATGGTGAAGTGGTATTTTTTGAGGGTAACTATACTGACTACCATGGCGACTTGGTGGCCCGTAAAGGCGAAAACACCTTACCGCAGCGCAGCCGTTATAAAAAGTTACGCTAAGCAACACGCTGCTGCGGCTTAACAGCCCAGCAGCTAATGCTATAGTGACTACCAGCGCCACTAATTGAGAGCTTTTTTATGAGCAGCAACGAACGCAGAAGCTTTAGCCGCATCACCTTTCAGGCCGAAACCAGCATCCAGCAGGGCGCGGATATTTGGGCAGTAGAGCTGGTAGACGTTTCCCTCAAAGGCTTATTAATTATTAAGCCCGATGACTGGAGCGGAGACCCCGCACAAAACTTTGCTATCAGCATACATCTGGGCGACAACACCGACATTACCATGACCGCCCTAGAGCGTCATGACGAAGACGGCCACCTTGGGTTTGAATGCCTGCACATAGACATAGACAGCATACGCCACTTGCGCCGCCTAGTAGAACTCAACCTAGGCGACAGCAGCTTGCTAGAACGCGAACTCGCCGCACTAGGGCACTAAACCCTCATCACCTATCCCCTAATTAACAGCCACAAAAAAGCCAAGCTAACGCCTGGCTTTTTTCTTCTCTCTTACATCTTGCAGCTTATAGCTTATAGCTTACAAAGGATAATGCGCAGGATACGGCAACTGCGCTACCCCGGTATCTATTGCCGCTTGTGCCACTGCCGCCGAAATAGAACTTAACAAACGACTATCTACAGGTTTAGGCAAAATATAATCCGGCCCAAAGGTGAGAGACGTTTCACCGCAGGCATCTAACACCTCTTGGGTTACCGGCAATTTAGCAATGGCACGCAACGCTTCTACTGCCGCCACTTTCATCGCTTCATTAATACGGCGAGCGCGCACATCTAAAGCACCACGGAAGATAAAAGGAAAGCCTAAAACATTGTTAACCTGATTGGGGAAATCCGAGCGGCCAGTAGCCATAATGACATCAGGACGAACCTTTTTAGCCAACACCGGATTAATTTCTGGATCGGGGTTAGAGCAGGCAAAAACAATAGGGTTAGGGGCCATTTTTATCAACAATTCAGGCTCTAATAGATTGGCTCCCGATAAACCCATAAACACATCGGCGCCCTCTAAAGCTTCGGCCAAGGTACGGGCATCGGTTAAGTGCGAGAACTCTTCTTTAAACTCATTCAAACCATCCCGCCCCGCGTAAATAACGCCACCGCGGTCAACCATAGTGAGATTTTGTTGCTGAGCGCCCAAGCTTTTTAATAAACGCATACAGGCTATCGCCGCTGATCCCGCACCCAAGCAAACGATTTTTGCATTCTCAAGATTTTTGCCGCAAATTTCCAACGCGTTTAACATACCTGCTGCGGTCACGATGGCGGTGCCGTGCTGATCGTCGTGAAACACAGGGATTTTGCACTGCTCGATAAGTACGTTTTCAATTTGAAAACACTCAGGCGCTTTTATATCTTCTAAGTTAATACCGCCAAAGGTATCGGCTATGCGTACCACAGTATCGATAAACTGCTGCGGGTCTTCGGTATCGACTTCTATATCCACCGAGTCTATGCCAGCAAAACGTTTAAACAGTAAAGCTTTACCTTCCATTACCGGCTTACTCGCCAAAGGCCCTAAGTTACCTAAACCCAAAATAGCGGTACCATTAGTAATAACCGCAACCAAATTACCTTTAGCGGTATATTTGTACGCATTTTCGGGGTCAGCAGCAATAGCACGTACAGGCTCGGCAACGCCGGGGCTATAAGCCAAGGAGAGGTCAGTTAGCGTTTCAGCAGCGGTGGTTAACTCAACACTAATTTTGCCTGGCTTAGGAAATTGATGATAGTCCAAGGCGGCCTGTTTAAATTCTTCTGACATAACGGTTCCCTTTATCGTTTTTATACCCCTTTGCAAAATACCCGCAAAGAGAATCTTTATAATAAGCATTAGCCTATAGACCTATAGATAGGTCTATAGGCTAATGCTTGAAATCAATGAGTGCGGCTATCCCCTCTCACCAGAAGGATAGGCAGTAACACCCAAGCAACAGCCTTTTCAATCGTCCTCCGCCAAGGCCAGCAATTAGCTAGCCCCAGCCTTAATCAGCACGCCAGCGCAGACACGAATGCCTTAATAACCGTAATTCATTTGCCTGACGAGCTAAATGAAAGTAAAGACTCACATAAAGTGAGAGCAAAAAAAAACGCCCAACCTGATGAGCTGAGCGTTTTTTGATCATCTAGCATGTGCGGGTTAAGCTTCTGCTTTAGTACCACGACCACCAAAACGCTTACGGAAACGATCAACACGGCCGCCACTATCCAGCATTTTTTGCTTACCGGTGTAGAACGGGTGGCAGGCAGAACATACGTCCAAGTGCATATCTTCACATAAGGTAGAACGCGTTTTAACAACGTTGCCACAGCTACAGGTAGCTGTCATTACTTCGTATTTAGGATGGATATCAGGTTGCATGGTTTGTTTCCTTAAAATATGTGCCGCCACTTGATCTCTTGCCAAGCACCGCACTAACTCATCCCAAAGTACTATCTATTCTATAAATAGCGCTTTGAGCTGCTTGAAAATAGGCGGTGCATGATACCAAAATAAAGCCAATTAGCAAGACTAGCATTAGCCTAAAAGCAGTGTTACCGCCTTTATACACTCTTTGTTAGACTAGGCCAGCGTTAAAACCGATAAAAAACCGACCACCTCCAGCCTAAGCCATGTAATGACCTATTTACGCCTTGCCCTACCCACCCCTCTGCGCCGCAGCTTTGATTACCTGCCGCCCGCCGATTTAAGCCCCGAGCAAGTACAAAACCTACAGCCAGGACTGCGCATTAAAGTGCCCTTTGGCCCGCGTCAGCTAATAGGCATCTTATTAGAACTTAGCGATACCAGCGCGGTAGACCACGGTAAACTCAAGCCCGCCATCGCCGTGCTAGACCAACACAGCCTAATCAGCCCCCATATTTTAAAGCTATGCGACTGGGCTAGCAGCTACTACCAATACTCCATAGGCGAAGTGCTGAGCAATGCGCTGCCTACCCTTATGCGTAAACAGGCGGAGCTGCCCAGCTACAGCGAAACCCGCTGGCGGCTAAGCACCGAAGGTAAAGGCTTGCCAGCAGGCGCACTGAAACGCGCCCCCAAACAAGCGCTGGCCCTGCAACTATTACAACAACACAGCGACATTAGCATGGCCGAGCTCACCAGCGCCGAGCTGGGCCGCAGCCATATCAAAGCCTTGGTCGATAAGGGCTTGGCACAGACCTTTCAAAGCCACAGCCCAGTGAGCAGCGTTACCGATTTAAAAGAAGCCGCGCTTACCCTCAACCCACAACAGCAACAAGCGGTAGCCAGTATTGATCACCAACATTTCCAATGCAGCCTGCTAGACGGCATTACCGGCAGTGGCAAAACCGAGGTGTATTTACAATTAATCGGCCAGTGCCTAAACGCCGGTAAACAAGCGCTAGTATTGATACCGGAGATAGGACTCACCCCACAAACCCTAGCCAGATTTCAGCGCCGCTTTCACTGCCGCATCGCCACCCTACACTCGGGGCTTACCGACCGCGAACGCGCCGTCGCCTGGCAGCAGGCCCGCCAACAACAAGCCGCCATTGTAATAGGCACCCGCTCGGCCATTTTTACTGACATGCCTGCACTGGGCATTATTATTATTGATGAAGAGCACGACGGCTCGTTTAAACAACAGGAAGGCTTTCGCTACTCTGCCCGCGACATAGGCATTAAGCGCGCCTTCGAACTCAACATACCCATAGTGCTAGGCTCCGCCACCCCCAGCCTAGAGACGCTGTACAACGCCCAAAGCGGCCGCTACCAACACTTACAGCTCAACCAGCGAGCCACCGGCGCAGCACTGCCGCCCCTACAATTAATTGATACTCGCAACAGCCCGCTGCAAAACGGCTTTAGCCCGCAAGTGTTAAGCGCCATACACGGCGAGATCAGTAGCGGCAACCAGGTGCTAGTGTTTATCAACCGCCGCGGCTTTGCCCCCACGCTGATGTGCAATAGCTGCGGCCATATCGCCCAATGCCCACACTGTGACGCTAGGCTCACCGTACACTACCGCCAGCGTAGCCTGCGCTGCCATCACTGTGACAGCCAATGGCCGCTGCCCAGTCACTGCCCCGACTGCCATAGCCACGAGTTAGACTTTCGCGGCATAGGCACCGAACGCAGTGAGCAAGTATTACAGCAATTATTCCCCCATACCGATGTGATGCGCATAGACCGCGACACCACCAGCCGTAAAAACGCCATGCAAGACATGGTCGATGAGGTACACAAAGGCCAACCCTGCATCTTAGTCGGCACCCAAATGCTGGCCAAAGGCCACCACTTCCCCGATGTTACCTTGGTGGTGATACTGGATGCCGACGGCGGTTTATTTAGCGCCGACTTTCGCGGCCCCGAAAAAACGGGTCAACTGCTAATACAAGTGGCAGGGCGCGCAGGCCGTGAAACAAAACCCGGGCAAGTCATGGTGCAAACCCTACAACCCGAGCACCCTTTTCTACTCAGTTTGGTTAACAACAACTACCAACTATTTGCCCAACAATTACTGCGCGAACGCGCGGTGCTAGGCCTCCCCCCCTTTGGCCACCTAGCCATCATCCGCGCCGACCACAGCAGCCTAGCCGAAGCCGAACAACTGCTACAGGCCCTGCGCCAACACAGCGAACTACACCAACACCCTCAACAACCACAAGCCCAATGCCTGGGGCCATTACCCGCCCCCATGACAAAAAAAGCCGGACGCTTTCGCGCCCAGCTTATTCTACAAGCGGAAACCCGCTCCCTATTACATCAACGGCTACAACATATCGTCGCCATAGCCGAGAAACATCCCTTAGCTAAAAAAGTACGTTGGTCGGTGGATGTGGATCCGGCGGATATGTATTAGAAGGCCTTCGGCCAGCTTCAAGCCGCAAGCCGCAAGTGGCAAGTGGCAAGTCATTTCTTGCCGCTTATAGCTTGAAGCTTACAACTGACTTTGCTGCCCAGCAGCAAAGTCTTTCAAACCCTGCTGCACCAACTCATAGGTCTTATCAATATTGCTAGCGATGTCGCCCTCTAGCACGCCTAAGCCTCCCAGTATATCTCTGGCTTCTTTAAAGCCTTGGTCTATGCCGCCGCCTATCACTTCTAAAAACTTATCTACCTGTTCTTGCAGACTTAGGTCCTGATTGCGCTCTTGCGATTGAAAGGCAGAGAAGAAGGCGGTGCTTTGGCTTACTATGCGCTCGGCGGTGGCTTCGGGCGATACATCTAAGCCAGACTCGTAGGCCTCTTCTATGGCGTTAGTGCCTAGGATTGGGTCTACATATTCTTTTAAAGCTTCCAGCACTGTCTTAAACAACAGCGCCATGGGCTGATCTTTGGCGCCTACACTCACGCTCAGTTGTGATTCAATAATGGCTTGGTTGAGGCTGGCTTTGGGGTCATCCAGCTCACCCGAGTCTATTTTTTTCGCCAAACCCGGCGGCATGCCATGGGGGTGCGGCTTGCTGCGGGCTTCGCTAGCACGCTCGCTGGCCTGCTCGGGCAGAGCGGGCTTTTGCAAGCCCCGCGAGGAATAACTATCGGTAACATTGGGTGGGGCCATGACAAACTCCTTGTTAAAATAACACTGAATCAATTAGCTAATTGAGGCACAAGCTAGCCCCTCGAAGCAGTATAGCGGCCGATAGGGCAAAATCTTCTAGACCGATTACGCATAAACCCTCATCAATTAAGGCCAAAGATAGCAGCACCTACCCCTGAGTGGGTAGCACCCGGCCTCATAAACAGGGATAATACGCGGCTATTTTATTAACACCGATACTGTGAAGCGATTACCCTATGAAAGACCATGTAGCCGAGCTAATTACCGCTGCCCTCAACACGCTAGTTGCCAATGGCAACCTACCTGAAACTATTCAGCCCCGCGTGACGGTCGATCGCACTCGCGACAAAAGCCATGGTGACTTCGCCAGTAATATCGCCATGACCCTAGCCAAAGCCGCCGGTAAAGCGCCCCGCGATGTGGCCCAGTTAATTATCGATGCCCTACCACCCTCAGCCCAACTCAATAAAGCTGAGATTGCTGGCCCCGGCTTTATCAACTTCTTTATGGACGATGCCGCCACCTCCGCCATTATCAACAGCGTGTTAACAGCTGGTGATAGCTTTGGTCGCAACAGCAGCGGCGCCGGCAAAAAAGTACAGGTGGAGTATGTCTCCGCCAACCCCACCGGCCCGTTGCATGTAGGCCACGGCCGTGGTGCCGCCGTAGGCGACAGCATCTGCCGCTTATTAGCTGCCAACGGCTGGGATGTAACCAGCGAGTTTTACTACAACGATGCCGGCGCACAAATCAACAACTTAGGCCTATCTACCCAAGCACGCTGTAAAGGCCTAGGCCCAGACGATGCAAGTTGGCCCGCCGAAGGCTATCGCGGTAGCTATATTACCGAGCTAGCCGAAAGCTATATGAAGGGCGACACCATACACGCCGAAGATAAGCATGTAACCGGCAAGGCCGATGTAGACGACTTAGACGCTATACGCGACTTCGCCGTCGCCTACTTACGTCGCGAGCAAGATCACGACCTGAAAGCCTTTGGTGTCGATTTTGATGTGTACTTTTTAGAGTCGTCACTCTACAGCGAAGGCGATGTCGAAAAGACAGTACAACAGCTGATCGCCAGCGGCCACACCTACGAAAAAGACGGCGCCCTGTGGTTAAAAACTACCGATTTTGGTGACGATAAAGATCGCGTCATGCGCAAATCCGAAGGCGGCTACACCTACTTCGTACCCGACGTCGCCTACCATATGAATAAATGGCAGCGCGGCTTTGAGCGCGTAGTTAACGAACAAGGTGCCGACCATCACAGCACTATTACCCGCGTGCGCGCAGGCCTACAAGCGCTAAACCAAGGCATACCTAAAGCCTGGCCAGAATACGTGCTACACCAAATGGTGATGGTGATGCGCGGCGGCGAAGAGGTTAAAATTTCTAAGCGCGCCGGTAGCTACGTCACCCTACAAGACCTAGTCGAAGAAGTGGGCCGCGATGCCACCCGTTACTTTTTAGTAGCGCGGGCCACCACCTCGCAGCTCACCTTTGATATAGACCTGGCCATTTCACAAAGTAATGACAACCCGGTGTATTACATACAATACGCCCACGCCCGCGTCTGCAGCATGCTGCGCAAACTAGACGATCACGGCTGGACTTGGTCAGCACAGCAGCAAGCTAATTTCGAGCTACTCAGCGCAGATGCCGAAAAAGGCTTAATGAACAAACTAGCCGCCTATCCCGATCTCATTACTCGTGCTGGCAGCAATACCGAACCCCATATAGTCGCCAACTACCTGCAAGAACTAGCCGGTGAATTCCACAGCTATTACAACAGCCATAAAATGTTGATAGAGGATGAAAACTTACGCAACGCGCGTCTCAGCTTAAGTGCAGCAGTAAGACAGGTGCTAAAAAATGGCTTAGACTTGCTAGGTGTTTCCGCACCTGAATCTATGTAACGCACAATCAATAGTAGTAATAAGAAAATATGACTCACGACTTTGCCAAAAAAGCTAAAGGCAACAGCAAAAAACGCAACACCAGCCGCAGCAGCGCCCCTAAAAGCCAGGTGCCTGGCTGGGTGTGGCTATTCACAGGTATAGTCACCGGTTTATTTATTGCCTTCTTGGCGCACTTAGCCGATATCACCCCGGCCACTACAGAGAGCAGCAACAGCAATACCAAAAAAGTTAGCAAAAAAGCCAAAACTGACGACAGCAAAAAACAAACCACCACCAGCTTTGAGTTTTACACCTTGCTACCTGAGCGCGAAGTCATCGTGCCCATAGAAGAAAGCAACAGCGACAGACCCCAACAGCAAATCATTTACATACTGCAGGCGGGCTCCTTCAAAAACGCCGCCGATGCCGACCGCCTACGCGCTAAACTGATATTGTTAGGCCTAGACACCAAAGTTGAAGCTGTCACAGGCAAGGGCAACGATACCTGGCACCGAGTGCAGGTAGGGCCGTTTATCTCGCGCTCTAAACTGTCTAAAGCACGCAATCTGCTCATCAACAATAATGTGGAAACCTTATTACTAAAGCGTAAAGTGGAAAGCTAGGTTGCCTGCATTAACTCTAGTGAGATGCCTTAACATTAAGGCATCTCACCCCCTCCCTTTCAATAACACCCTTGAATAAACCCAAGTACACCCCCATATAACAATATCTGAATAAATTCACATCCACCAAACCACGCCCCCACTAAGGAGAACCCCCCTTGGAGCAATATAGAGGCACCACTATTCTTTCAGTACGTCGCAATGGCCATGTGGCTATAGGCGGCGACGGCCAAGTATCTATGGGTAACACCGTGATGAAGAGCAATGCCCGCAAGGTGCGCCGGCTGTATAACGACCAAGTGATTGCCGGTTTTGCCGGAGGCACTGCCGATGCCTTTACCCTGTTTGAGCTATTTGAAGCGCAATTGGAAAAACAACAAGGCAACCTAGTACGCGCCGCAGTAGAGCTGGCCAAAGCCTGGCGCACCGAGCGCTCACTACGCCAGCTAGAGGCCCTGTTGGCGGTAGCTGACAAAAACACCTCACTCATCATTACCGGTAATGGTGACGTGATAGAGCCCGAAAACAATCTTATCGCCATAGGCTCGGGTGGCCCTTTTGCTCAGTCCGCTGCCAAAGCTTTGCTGGATAACACCGAGCTAAGTGCGAGAGACATAGTCGAGAAAGGCTTGGCCATAGCCGGCGACATCTGCGTCTACACCAACCACAACCGCACCATAGAAGAATTAGAGAGCGACAGCTAAACCAACACTGCGCCTTGCTGCCCATCAATAGGTAATACCATGTCACAAATGACCCCCAGAGAAATTGTTCACGAGCTAGACAAACACATCATCGGCCAAGATAACGCCAAACGCGCTGTTGCCATCGCCTTGCGCAACCGCTGGCGTCGCATGCAGCTTAACGAAGAGCTGCGTGCCGAAATCACCCCGAAAAACATTCTCATGATAGGCCCCACCGGCGTAGGCAAAACCGAAATTGCTCGTCGCTTGGCTAAATTAGCTAACGCGCCTTTTATTAAAGTGGAAGCCACCAAGTTTACCGAAGTAGGCTATGTAGGCCGCGATGTAGAATCCATAGTGCGTGACCTAATGGATGTCGCCATCAAAATGTTCCGCGAACAGGAAATGGCAAAAGTAAAACATCGCGCCCAAGACGCCGCTGAGGAAAGAGTGTTAGACGCACTATTACCGCCAGCCCGTGGCGAAGAAGCCAGCGCCGACAAAGAAACCAGCACCCGCCAGCTATTCCGTAAAAAACTACGTGAAGGCGAGCTGGATGATAAAGAAATAGAAATAGAAATCAGTGCCGCGCAAATGGGTGTAGAAATCATGGCCCCGCCAGGCATGGAGGATATGACCAATCAACTGCAAAGTATGTTCTCCAATATGGGTAAGGACAAAAAGAAAAGCGCCAAGCTCAACGTCAAAGAGGCCATGAAAAAACTGCAAGACGAAGAAGCCGCCAAACTGGTTAATGAAGACGATATTAAAACCAAAGCCATACACGCTGCCGAACAGAACGGCATAGTCTTTATAGACGAGCTGGATAAAGTGGCCAAGCGCAGTGAAGGTGCCGGTGCAGATGTTTCGCGGGAAGGTGTACAGCGCGACTTGCTACCCTTAATCGAAGGCAGCACGGTAAGCACCAAGTACGGCATGATTAAAACCGACCATATTTTATTTATCGCCTCGGGTGCCTTCCATCTGGCCAAGCCCTCGGACTTAATCCCCGAGCTACAAGGCCGCCTGCCGATCAGAGTAGAGTTAGAAGCACTCAGCCCCGATGACTTTAGACGCATCTTAACCGAGCCCGACGCCTCACTTACCGAGCAATATCAAGCCTTAATTGCCACCGAAGGCCTAAACATTAGCTTCACCGAGGACGGTATTTTAAAAATCGCGGAAACCGCATGGGAAGTTAACGAGCGCACCGAAAACATAGGTGCGCGCCGATTACATACCATTATGGAGCGCCTACTAGACGAAGCCTCGTTTACCGCCTCAGATCACAGCGGCGATAAACTGCTGATAGACGCTAACTATGTCGATGAAAAATTAGGTGAGTTAGTTAACGACGATGATTTAAGCCGCTTTATTCTCTAAGTTAACCCATAGCAACTTAGTAAAAACCGCAGTGATCATCACTGCGGTTTTGTTTTTCTAGGCTTATTCGCTGGCTAAGTGCATAGAAATTGTACAAGGCGATAGTTTATCTTTATTATCCGCCCCCATGAATAAAATAACACTAAGAGCAATTCAAGGCGGGATTCTTGCAGCCGGCGCACCTGTAGGCTGGCTAATTATACGCTGCCTCTCCGGCGCAGATTTACTCACCGAGCTACAACAACACAGTGGTTTATACGCCTATATGCTGTTTGGCACCCAGGCCGTGTTTATTTCTTTTAGCCTTTACGTAGGTAAACAAGAACAGCTCATTTCCAACCTAGCGATAAGAGACAGCCTCACCGGCATTTTTAACTTGCGCTTTATGGTTGAGCGTATGAATGAGGAAATAGCCAATGCCCAACGCTACCAGACACCGCTATCTGTTATTTACCTAGACCTAGATCATTTTAAAAAAGTAAACGATCAATACGGCCATCCCGGTGGCGATGAAGTACTGCGTAAAGTTACCCAAGCCATCAGCCTCAAAACGCGAGCCCAAGATGTGTTTGCCCGAGTGGGTGGCGAAGAATTTGCCATATTGCTGCCCCAGTGTAGCTATACCGACGCCAAAGACTATGCCGAACGCATACGCCTAACCATAGAGCAGCTTTCCATAGAAATTCCACCCCACCGCAGTTTTGGCGTGACCATTTCTTTAGGTGTTGCTACCCTGCAAGAACAAGAATCGGTTAACGCGTTTTACCAACGCGCCGATCAAAACCTCTATCTTGCCAAGCAACAAGGCCGCAACAAAGCCGTCGCTTAGGCAGAGGTTGTTAACTAACACTGGCAGACATTAATCATGAACACACCCACCCTCACTAATATTCAACTACACACGCAAAGCAAAACCCTAGAGCTACAGTTTGGCGAACAGCGCTATAGCTTAAGCGCTGAATATTTACGAGTGTATTCGCCCTCTGCGGAGGTACGCGGCCACAGCCCCAGCCAAGCGGTATTGCAAACGGGGAAGATTAACGTTGCCATAGACGATATAAAAACCGTGGGTAATTATGCCGTGCAACTGTATTTTAGTGATGGCCACAACAGCGGTATTTACACCTTCAGTTATTTACACGAATTGGCGACCAAACAACAAGCCTATTGGCAGGATTACTTACAGCGCCTAGAGCAAGCCAAGGCCAACCGCGACCCTGACTTGCAAGTGGTTCGCATAGGTCTGTAACTCAGCAATCACTAAGGCACAGCAATGCTACTGAAATACTTTCCGCTGTGGGCGCCCTTGGCGGCGCTGGCGGGGTTTTTAGCCCCCGAGACTTTAGCTGGCCTTAAAGCGACCATTATCCCTTTATTAACCTTAGTGATGCTATGCATGGGCATGACCTTACGGCCTGCCGATTTTATTGCCATCAAACAATATCGCTATGCCTTAATCGCCGGCCTGCTATTACAGTTTTCGGTGATGCCGCTGCTAGCGCTGGCCTGCGCCAAAATCTTTCTATTAGATCAAGACTTAAGCTTAGGCCTGCTATTAGTAGGCAGTGTTGCCGGTGGTACCGCTTCTAATGTGATGACCTATTTAGCTAAAGGCCATGTCGCCCTGTCGGTTTCCATGACCGCATTTTCTACATTACTTAGCGTGGTACTAACACCGCTTCTATTAACCTTACTCACCGGCAGCCACATCGATATACCCGCGCTAGACATACTACTAAGCTTAGTAAAAATCATCTTAATGCCAATCGCCCTAGGTGTAGCCCTAAATTACTTTTTTCACAGCGCGATTAAAACGATAGAGCCCGCATTAGCACCTATCGCCGTGCTCACCATATTATTGATTATCAGCATTGTGGTAGCCCTCAACCAGCCGCACTTATACACACTAAGCCTAGGCATAGTGTTTGCCACCTTACTGCATAATGTTGTCGGCTTGACGCTGGGTTATATAGGCGCTTATAGCCTGGGCTTTAACAGCAAAATATGCCGCACCATAGCCATAGAAGTAGGTATGCAAAACTCAGGATTGGCCACGGCATTGGCGCTAAAATTTTTCAGCCAAGCCGCGGCGCTGCCGGGTGCTCTATTTAGTATTTGGATTAATATGACAGGCGCTATTTTTGCCGCTCTATGCATACAGTACGACAAGCGACAATCACGCCCCTCCTAACGACTGCAGACTAGGAACTAGCGACTAAAAATCATAAATCCGCCAAAGGATTAACCGGCCAAGGCGGCACAAAAAAACGGTCGACTACCGCATCGCCTACCTCTGCCAACGTGGCATATTGCCACTGCGGGGTTTTATCTTTATCCACCAATAAAGCCCTCACCCCTTCGGCAAATTCAGGGTGGCGCAGTATATTGCTAACCAGTACCAGCTCGGCATTAAACACCGCTTTTAAATCCAACTGCGCACTGCGTTGTAGCTGTTTAAAAATCCATTTAATCGCCAAAGGCGAGCCGCCGCGTAAACCTTGCTGGGCACGCTGCAACCAGAGATCGTCACTGACTATGTTAGCGATGCGCTCAACAATAAGTTGCACATCATCACCGCCACAGAGTTCGTCAATAATACGTTGATGTGGCTGTAAATTGGCTTCGGGTTTGTCTATAGCTAAGGCTGCAAAGCGCTGTAACTGCTCACTAATCAAAGCGCTATCGGCCTGGTTATCACCGCTATACGCCAGTGCCTGCAAAGCTGCTAACACTTGCGCTTGTTGGCTGTGGTTGAGAAAGACATCAGCCAAACCGGCATAGAGAGCATCGCTAGCATTAATAGAAGCCGCCGTTAAGGCTAAGAAACGGCCACACTCACCGGGCATACGATGTAAAAAATAACTGCCGCCCACATCGGGGAATAAGGCTATGGTGACCTCAGGCATGGCGATGCGGGTTTTTTCCGTCACTACCCTATGGCTGCAACCGGCCAACAAACCTAGGCCACCACCCATCACTATGCCATGGCCCCAAACCACTATGGGTTTAGCGTAATTATGCAGCAGGTAATCTAGTCGGTACTCTTGTGCAAAAAAAGTTTCTGCTTCGACACAGGGGCCGCCAGGATTTTTCAGTGCTAATAGCCGCATGGCATGCACATCACCGCCGGCACAAAAAGCTCGGCCGCCCTGACCCTGTAAAAACACCAGTTTAACGCGCGCGTCGTTTTGCCATTGCTGCAATTGCGCGAGCAGCAACTCAACCATTTCAAAACTTAAGGCGTTTAAGGTTTTTTCGTTATTGAGGGTCGCGATGGCAATGACGCCACCTTGTGGGCAGGCTAATTTAGAAAATAAAACGGGGGCACTCACTGGGGCTTACCTCACTATGCGCTCTCTTTATGCATGCTTTATCCGCTATGCACTCAGGACAAAATTAGTAGGCGTCTTCATCGTCGTAATGGCTGAGGTTTTCAAAGCGCGTGTATTGGCCGATAAAGGCCAGCTTGCAATAACCAATGGGGCCGTTACGTTGCTTACCAATAATGATTTCACCTATCCCTTTATCGGTACTGTCTTCGTTATATACCTCGTCGCGGTAGATAAACATAATGACGTCAGCATCTTGCTCTATCGCACCGGATTCACGCAAGTCAGAGTTAATGGGGCGCTTATTGGGGCGCTGCTCCAGCGAGCGGTTAAGCTGCGACAGCGCCACTACCGGGCACTGAAACTCTTTGGCTATGCTTTTTAACGAGCGTGAAATTTCAGAGATCTCGGCGGTACGACCCTCACTGGCACCCGCTACCCGCATCAATTGCAGGTAATCGATCATAATCATCCCTAGGTCGCCGTGCTCGCGTACCAAACGTCGGGCGCGAGCTCTGACTTCAGTAGGGGTAAGTGCTGCGGTGTCATCAATAAATAAGGGCTTGTCTTTTAACTTGGTAATGGCCGATGCCAGTTTCGGCCATTCTTCTTCGCTGAGCTGGCCAGTACGCACATGGGTTTGGTTAATACGGCCTATAGAGGAAATCATCCGCATCACGATAGCGTCGGCGGGCATTTCCATACTGAATACCAATACCGGTTTTTCGCTGCCAAACAGGGCGTTTTCTACCAGGTTCATGGCGAAGGTGGTTTTACCCATAGAGGGCCTAGCGGCAACAATAATTAAATCTGAGTTCTGCAGGCCCGAGGTCATCTCATCCAGCTTGGCAAAGCCGGTGGTCACCCCGGTAATGCCACCTTCGGAGGTGCTCATTTCGTCTATGCGCTCTAAGGTGAGCTGCAATAGTGGGTTAACCCCTTGCGGGCCACCCTCTTTGGGGCGCTCCTCGCCTATACGCATAATATTACGTTCGGCTTCGTCTAGCAGATCGTCGCTGCTACGCCCTTCGGGGTTGTAGCTATTTTCAACAATCTCATTGGCCACACCTATCAGTGAGCGCAAGCTGGCGCGCTCGCGTACTACCGTGGCATAGGCGCGTATATTGGCGGCACTGGGGGTGTTTCTAGTCAACTCGGCTAGGTAGGACAAACCGCCCACTTGCTCTAGCTCACCAGTGTTGTTAAGCGCTTCTGACAGGGTGATGACATCGATGGGGTTTTCAGCTTCCACCAACACAATCATTTGCTTAAAGATTTGCTTATGGGCACCACGATAAAAGTCATCGGGCTTAAGCTGATCGGCGACATTATCCCAAGCATCATTGGCTATCATTAAGCCACCCAGCACCGACTGCTCGGCCTCTATAGAGTGCGGCGGCACTTTCAGCGCAGCCAAATCCATCTCCCCCCCCAAGCCTGGCGGCGGGGAGGACATCATATAGTCAGCGGGTTCGTGCTCGGGATCAAAATCCACAGTATCTATAACCTAACAGCGTTTATTGTTATCAAAAATGACGAAGAGCATTGTGGGGTATTTGCGCTTTTAGCTCAAGTCGTCGATAGTCGATAGTCGATAGTCGATAGTCGATAGTCGATAGTCGATAGTCGATAGTCGATAGTCGATAGTCGATAGTCGATAGTCGATAGTCG